>JBDSHM010000520.1:0-1970 GCA_039918495.1 Sulfuriferula sp.
TCACCTTCCCGTAGCGCATGAACGGGATGTCTTTTTTGAATTTGAAAAATTCCATGACGGATACCTTAGATGGATACTTTGGCCAGACGCACGGTGCGGCCATAAGTGAGGTTGACCATGGCGCGCGATACTGTCACCGCACTGAACATGGAGGTCAGGATGCCCAGACACAGCACCACGGCAAAGCCGCGCACCGGCCCCGAGCCGAGCCAGAATAGCGCCACGCCGGCAATCAGGGTGGTGATGTTGGAGTCCATAATGGTGCCCCAGGCGCGGTCATAGCCGGCATGAATGGCGGCCTGCGGCGAATTGCCGTTGCGCAGTTCCTCCCGGATACGCTCGTTGATCAGCACGTTGGCGTCAATCGCCATACCCAGCGTGAGCGCGATACCCGCCAGGCCCGGCAGGGTCAGCGTGGCCTGCATCATGGACAGGAGCGCTACCAGGAACAGCCCGTTGAACGCCAGCGCCAGGGTGGAGAAAACACCGACCAACCGGTAATAGAGCATCATGAAGATCGCCACCGCTGCGAAACCCCATAGATTCGAGTGGAAACCTTTTTTGATGTTATCGGCACCGAGGCTCGGGCCAACGGTCCGTTCCTCGACAATGTTCATCGGCGCAGCCAGTGCACCGGCGCGCAGTAGCAGCGCATCGTCAGAGGCTTCCTGGGCCGAATCCATTCCGGTAATCTGTACTCTGCCGCCGCCGATTTCCTCGCGTATCACTGGCGCGGTAATCACCTCGGCCTTGCCTTTTTCGATCAACAGGATGGCCATGCGCTTGCCCACATTGTCACGTGTGACATCCTTGAAGATGCGTGCGCCACGACTATCCAGATTGATGTGGACGGTGGCCCCGCCGCTTTGCTGATCAAAGCCGGGCGCCGCGTCGGTAATGTAATCGCCGGTCAGCACTACATTCTTTTTCACCAGTAGCGGCTGGCCGCTGCGATCCGTATATAGGTCGTCGCCAAACGGAATCTGACCTTGCAATGCGGCGGTGACGTCATGGTCCTCATCCACCAAGCGGATTTCCAAGGTGGCGGTACGACCCAGAATCTCTTTGGCTTTGGCGGTGTCCTGCACGCCGGGCAATTGAACGACCACACGATCCAGGCCCTGTTGTTGAATCACAGGCTCGGACACGCCCAGTTCATTTACGCGGTTGCGCAGGGTCGTAATGTTTTGCTGAATGGCTAAATCCTGGGTACGCGTTTGCGCTTCAGGGCGCAAAGAAGCGATCAGCTTGTATTCGCCACCGCTGTCCTGTTCCGTGAGGAGCAGGTCGGCAAAATTGCTGGAAATATATTTTTTGGCCTGTTCGAGTGTGGCCGCATCGTTGAATTGGATTTCAACTTTTTGGCCGACGCGGTTGATACCGTTGTAGCGGATTTTCTGTTCACGCAGCTGGACGCGCAAATCGTTGTTGTAGCGATCGGCGGCTTTAGTCAGTGCCGCAGGCATATCCACCTGCATCAGGAAATACACCCCGCCGCGCAAATCCAGACCCAGGAACATGGGTTTGGCGCCGATTGCAGACAACCATGCAGGGGAGGCGGGCAGCAGATTGAGCGCGACACTATAACCCTCTCCGAAGCGCGCCTGCAGTGCGTCTTTGGCTTTGAGCTGGATATCGTTGCTGGTAAAGCGGACTTTGACGCTGTTGCCTTCGATGAAGGCACCCTGGTAAGGAATTTTCTGTGCCTTCAGTTCATCCTCGACCTGCTGCATCAGGGTCGCATCTGCCTTGATCGCAGTCCGTGTAGGCGACACCTGCACGGCGGGCACTTCGCCATAAAAATTGGGCAAGGTATACAGCACGCTGACTAACAGCACGACTGCAATGAGGATGTACTTCCAAAGCGGGAATCTGTTCACGGCGCGGCCTTCATGAGGACAAACTGTTATGGATATGGGTACAGCGGATTACAGGCCCTTGATGGTGCCTTTTGGCAGCAGGGTTTGCAC
>JBDSHM010000521.1:0-2294 GCA_039918495.1 Sulfuriferula sp.
TCAATGATTGGGAAGCGACAATATCCGACATGAATCCCGAGGAACGCGCTGAAGTGGCAGCGCTGGACATCGCCTATATGGGCATGGCTTGGGCTGAAGGTTTTGTGTGGGGAGTCGAGCATTGGGAAGACGAGTGGACTTTGCCTGCAGGCCATGCGCTCGAAGACGTGCTGGATGCCCTGCTCGACCCGTTTTATATTCTGACCATTCCCGACGCTGAACAAGCCACCCACGAACGAGAGCATTCCCGGCCGGAATGGATAGGTGCAGCCATACTGGCTGCTTATGACTTGCGCGGATTTTGGCAACGTGTGGCAGACTATGCGCCTTCTGAACCCGTGCGCGTTGCACCCGACCCTGGCCGCAATGACATCTGTCCATGCGGTAGTGGCAAGAAATTCAAAAAGTGTTGTGGTGCACCGGATAAATTGCATTAAACCTTCCCCTCATAAGGAGTCTTAAATTGAAAATTCGCATATTGACCTTACTGGCGTTGACGAGTTTATTTATTGCCTGCGGCAGTGCAAATGCGACCAGTTCCGCTAACACCACTGTAAAATCGCCCCATCCCAACACTGACAGGAGCAAAAGAATGGCAATTACCACCCCATCCGGCTTGATATATGAAGATATTGTCGTAGGCAGGGGCGCAACCGCCACTGCCGGGCATACCGTTGTGGTCAACTACACCGGCTGGTTGACCAATGGCACCAAATTTGACTCCAGCAAGGATCGCAACGAGCCATTCGAATTCCGTCTCGGCGCCGGGCAGGTGATACGCGGCTGGGATGAAGGCGTGGCGGGAATGAAGGAAGGCGGCGAGCGAAAACTTACCATACCGGCTGAACTTGGCTACGGTGCACGCGGTGCAGGCGGCGTGATCCCGCCCAATGCGGTCCTGATTTTTGATGTGGAACTCATTAAGGTCAAATAAGGCTGCACCATTCAGGATTTGATCCTGGGCTGTTTTTCAAGACTTGAATATTCTCTTGAAAACAACCTGACGACGGAGGATACAAATGTCAAAACAGCATCCCATCATCGCGGTAACCGGTTCCAGCGGTGCGGGTACTACCACCGTACGCCGCGCTTTCGCAGACCTGTTCCGACGTCTGCAAATTCAGGCCGCATGGATACAAGGCGATGGTTTTTTGCGCCATGAACGCGCCGCCATGAGCGCTAAAATAAATGACGCTACCTCACAGGGTAAGCGCTTCAGCCATTTCCATCCGGCCGCCAATTTATTGGATAAGCTCGACGCGCTATTCCTTGAATATGGTCAATCCGGTACCGGCAAAACCCGCAGTTATGCCCACGATGATATTGAGGCAGCGCGTTTCGGTACACACCCAGGTAAATTCACGCCGTGGCAAGCGCTCCCTGCCAATACCGACGTATTGTTTTACGAAGGGCATCATGGCGGCTTTTCTCAATCAGCCAGCAAAACCGCCAAGACCATACAGATTGCCGAACAGGTGGATTTATTGCTGGGCGTCACGCCCTCTGTGAACCTGGAATGGATACAGAAAATTCATCACGATTGTTATCGCAGCGGCTGCGGCGAGGAATTGGTCATAGACACCATCCTGCATCGCATGCCGGATTACGTCGATTATATCGTGCCGCAATTTGCACGCACTCACATCAATGTACAACGCGTCCCCTTGGTGGATACCTCACATCCATTCGTGGCTCGTGATGTCCCGGGAGCAGATGAAAGCATCGTGGTAATTCATTTACGCGATCCCAAGCATTTCGATTTTCAAAAATTACTGAAAAAAATAGACGGCGCGCAAATGACGCGACGCAATACCATGCTGGTTCCCGGTGGGAAAATGACGCTGGCGCTTGAAATGATTTGTACACCGCTTATTGCCGAAATGATTTCGGCGCGAGATATGGTTGCCGGCTAAGGCTTCGGCTTCTCGTCTGAGGGAGTGATATACGTTTCGTAATGGCTGCGAAATAGCGCCTCAAGGTCATCGATCACCGTCACTCCCGGTATGCCATGAATCACGTGACGGGTCATCTGATTGGAGGTTTCATGCAGTAATTTATTGCGCTCTAGCATGGGATAAGTCGCCATCAGCCGTTTGATGGCTTTGACCACCGATTCCTGTTCAGGGCGCTCGATCGATACAGGCTGGACGCGTTCGGCAACCACCGCGACCTCTTCGCGCGTCGCCAAAAAAGCGGCGAAATCCAGCAAGGTTTCGCGTTTATTTTCAGTCAAGCTGCGAAACCGCTGCACCAGTTTTTTTTCATTTTGAGTCATCTGTCTTCACCACATTGAG
>JBDSHM010000522.1:0-2539 GCA_039918495.1 Sulfuriferula sp.
AGGATGGCGACCAGGTAATACCGCACGTCAAATTTCATGCGCGCATCCTCGAATGCCTCAAAACCGCACTCGTAGGGCGAAAGTTTTTCACTGTCCGGATGATTGGGCGCGAGTAGCCAGCCGATAACCATTGGACCTACGCCAACGGCGAGTCCAATCAGCACGAACAATAAAACAGGAAAATAATTTGCTAGCATGCATCCGCTCCAAAGCCGTACGCTACCCTACTCAGGGAGCGTGCACAGCGTTTCAGTTTAGTAGCGCGAAAAGCGTCGTGTCAAGCTGAAAAAATAATTGTTTTTCCCAAAACAATCAATCAGTTACGCAATCACCAAAGCTGATTGCCTTATAACCCGAATTTATGGTGCCGACGGCGAGACTCGAACTCGCACAGCTTTACGCCACTACCCCCTCAAGGTAGCGTGTCTACCAATTTCACCACGTCGGCGTATTGACAGGACGGATTGATAATCCGCCCCAATGGCGACTCCCGTATTACTTGGGAATTTCCCCGGCTTTTGACCCGGTATTGCCTGGAATTACATTACCTGCAGGCTGAGCTGGCGTGGGTACACTAGCGGGTACCACAGGTTGAACTTGTGTTTTTTGCTGGCCCTGCATTACGCCGACCGCTTTGGTTTGATGCCCTGAAAGATAGGTCAAAGTCAGGCTGGTCAGAAAAAATATCGTTGCAAGGACGGCTGTCGCGTGGCTCAAAAAGTTGGCTGAGCCAGTGGAACCAAACAGACTCCCCGAAGCGCCACTACCAAAAGCCGCGCCCATATCGGCACCCTTCCCCTGCTGTAACAATACCAGCACAATCACTGACACTGCTGCCAGCACATGAAAAACCAAAATTGCTGTTTCCAAATCGATATCCTTAGCTTTGTGCTGCCCGGCAAATGGCAATGAATTCATCTGCAACCAGCGACGCGCCGCCTATCAAGCCACCATCAATATCCGGCTGAGCAAACAATTCTGCCGCATAGGCAGCTTTTACGCTACCGCCATATTGAATCACCAAAGATGCCGCAACATTCTTATCAAGCATAGCCAACTTGGTACGAATAAAAGCGTGCACGGCCTGCGCCTGCTGCGGGCTAGCCGTCTTGCCCGTTCCGATCGCCCATACCGGCTCATACGCCACCACCGCACGTCCTAAGCCAGCAATGCCCGAAACCGCCAAGATCGCATCCAACTGGCGACCTATAACTGCTTCGGTCACCCCTGCCTCGCGCTCTTCCAGCGTTTCTCCTACGCACAGGATTGGTATCAAACCAGCGGCCTGGGCAGCCGCAAATTTGGCAGCCACCGTCGCGTCATCTTCACTATACAGCGCCCGGCGCTCAGAGTGGCCTACGATGACGTAAGAGCAACCAAAATCCTGCAACATGGAGGTAGAAACCTCACCAGTATATGCCCCCTTATCATGAGCGCTCACACTCTGGGCACCCCATGCCAGTGCACTACCGGATAATATCGATTGTACCTGTGCGAGATACGGAAAAGGCGCACATACGATGCCACCCGCTGCACCCTCTTGCCCCAATTCAAGCACCAAGGCATCGAGCAGCGTTTTATTTTCAACCAGACTACCGTGCATTTTCCAGTTGCCTGCGACCAGTTTTTTGCGCATCGCTTATTCCGACCCATAGAAAGCCGCAAATAGTACACACAACACCAAGTGCAGGTCAATATTTAACCAGACATTCTCGCTTTGATTTAACCAAATAGTCATAATTCTGTAACATTAGGACTTTATTATCAGGTTCGCGGTCTGGCGTTCGGAATGATGATGCCCCTTAAAATATATGCAAAATTAAGGCCGGCATCTTCACCCCGGCGTGGGCTGACAACTGCTTCAGGCTTTACAGAACCCTAGTCAATCACCCAACAAGGCGTACTGGCCGATCACCGACACAACATTCATCCGTATCCACAAGCGCAGTGCAACCAGCGATCACCAAAATAGTGTGAGGATTTTTGATTGGTACCACATCGACGATGATGTATTACGCCGTATATAGATGAAGTTTCACGCCGGACAATGCTACGGGAATCATCAACGATGACCGACTTTGCCGTAAATTGGCCCATAGCAATGGCTGTTATACGGGAGAGATTTAATAAACAAACCAGAAGATCGCGGTAAAATCGCTGCGAAAATATCGTACTAGGCAGTATAGGATATTAATGCTTCACTCTATCTGCTTGATATACAAATTAAAGCTTTCCGAAAGATGATCCCCTGATGAGGTATGTGATTTACAAATGCCTGTATATTTGGGCACTCAAGACGAGCATCAACCTGGTACGAACCACATGAGCAACCCGTTATCCACCCATCGTACACGCCGCTTCATGTGGCAGGACAAATTATTCCGTAGCGCCACACGCGTTTTTGCATTTATTGTGCTGGCCTTGCTTATTGGCATCCTGGTTTCTTTAGTAATGGGCAGCATGCCTGCCATTCGCGCGTTTGGATTCGGATTTTTGACAGACAGTTCATGGAATCCGGTCACCGAAAAATTCGGGGCAT
>JBDSHM010000523.1:0-17046 GCA_039918495.1 Sulfuriferula sp.
CAGGACTTGATCGGGCAGCGTAAGGACGGTAGCAAATTTCCCGTCGAAATCAGTTTGAGCCCATTGCAGACCCCACAGGGCAATGCGGCGATCGCCATTATTCGGGATGTCTCGGCGCGCAGAGAAGCAGAGCGCTTGCGTGCCGAAACCCAAGCCCGCTATCACGATTTGGTGAACAACCTGCCCGTTGGCGTATTTCGCAGCCAAGAAGGCACCAATAGCCGTTTTCTGGAAGTCAATCCGGCCATGCTCTCAATGTTCGAGGCAGATTCACTGGATAGTTTCCTGGCATTGCCGACGCACACCATTTACCAGAGTGCCGAACATCGGCGCGATTTGACTGCCAAAATCGTGCGGCAGGGGTCGGTCGCCAGCGAAGAATGCGAAATGATCACCATGACCGGCCGGGTGTTCTGGGCTGCCATTTCGGCGGCCAAAAAGCTAACGCCGGAGGGTGCCATTTATTTCGACGGCATCCTTGAAGACATTACCCAGCGTAAAGCCATTGAAAGTCAGCTTCAACAGCTGAATGCAAGTTTGCGGAGCCGTTCCACCGAACTGGAAGCCATCAACCATGAACTGGAGGCATTCAGCTATTCCGTGTCTCACGATTTGCGTTCGCCGCTCAGGGCGATTGATGGTTTCAGCCACATCCTGCTTTCTGAATATGCGGATCGCCTGGATGATATTGGCCGGGATCGACTGGAACGCGTGCGCCGGGCCGCCCAGCATATGGGCACGTTGATTGACGATTTGCTTAAATTATCTCGCGTTTCGCGGGCCGACCTGACGCGTGATGCCGTGGATTTGAGCCTCCTGGCACAGGAAATCGGCGATGAGCAGCAACGACAGAATGCTGAACGTACTGTCCAGTTTACCGTTACGCCGGAATTGATCGTGCAGGGTGACAAGCGTTTATTGCGCATCGTTCTGGATAACCTACTCGGAAATGCCTGGAAATTCACCAGCGCAACCAGTGATGCGCGTATTGAAGTCGGTCGTCTTCCGGAACAGGATGGGCCAGTGGTTTGTTTTGTGCGCGACAATGGCGCAGGCTTCGATATGGCCTATGCGGACAAATTGTTCGGCGTGTTTCAGCGCTTGCACGATACGCGCGAATTTCCGGGAACCGGCATTGGTCTGGCGACCGTTCAACGCATTATTCATAAGCATGGCGGTCGCATCTGGGCTGAAAGCGCGGTGAATCTTGGCGCCGTTTTTTACTTTACCTTGGAGTCGGAATCTTATGATGAATGACAAACCCATCCTGCTGGTCGAAGATAATCCGGACGACGAAGCGCTCACATTACATGCGCTGGAAAGCAACAAAATAGGCAATACAGTCATTGTTGCCCGTAATGGTGTAGAGGCATTGGATTACCTGTTCGGTACAGGGCAGTATGCCGGACGTGATCCGGAAGCATTGCCGGCCGTCGTATTGCTGGATCTCAAACTGCCTAAAATCGATGGGCTGGAAGTATTGCGCCGCATCCGGGCCGACTCGCGCACCAATCTGCTTCCCGTGGTTATTCTGACCTCTTCCACCGAAGACGAAGACCGCCTGAAAGGCTATGCGCTGGGTGCCAATAGTTATGTGCGTAAACCGGTGGATTTCGATGAATTTGTGCGGGCCGCCGGCCAGCTGGGTTTGTACTGGTTATTGCTCAATGAGTCTCCACCCGTATCACGCTAGTGGGCACCGACAGCACTCTTGAGAGAGGATGGGTATGAACACGGTTTCCGATGGAAATATGCAGCGTCTGGCTGATTCGCCGAACAGCTTGCGGGCGTTATTGATCGAAGATTCCGAAAACGATACTTTGCTGCTGGTCGATTATCTGGAAAAGGCCGGTTTCAATTTGCTGTGGCAGCGCGTGGAAACCGAGCAGGCCTTGATCCAGGCATTGCAGCAGCCTTGGGATATTGTATTTTCCGATTACACCATGCCGCGTTTTAATGGTGCGCAAGCGCTGACCATTGTCAAACAGCATGACGCTGACATACCGTTCATTTTTATATCGGGCACTATCGGAGAAGATATTGCGGTGGAGGGCATGAAGGCCGGTGCGCAGGACTATGTCATGAAAGGCAATCTGTCGCGCCTGGTACCTGCAGTGCGGCGAGAGCTGGCAGAAGCGCAGGCGCGCCGGGAAAGACGCCAAGCCGAACAAACCCTGCGCAAACTGTCGCGTGTCATCGAACAGACTGCGGATAGCGTATACATCACCGACCCTGAAGGCATCATCCAGTACGTCAATCCGGCTTTCGAACGGCTAACCGGTTATACAGCCGCTGAGGCTGTCGGCAATACACCCGCATTGATCAAGGCCAGCTGGCGCGATGATAAACGGATGTGGGAAACCATTCTGTCCGGTCAGACGTTTCACGAAACGCTGGTGAATCGGCATAAGGATGGTTCGCAGTTTTACGAAGAAAAAATCATTGCGCCCCTATTTGACGAGAACCAGCAAATTACCCATTTTGTTTCAACCGGGCGCGATGTGACAGACCGGGTTCAGATTGAAGAAGCGCGCACGCGATTGCTCGCCATTCTCGAGGCCACAACGGATTTCGTGGCGATTATGCATGACGATGGTCATTTGCGTTATCTCAACAAGGCTGGCCGACGTATGGTGGGTTTGGCAGAAACGGATGATGTGGACCACTGGCACCTGGCCGATAGCCACCCCGAATGGGCTGTGCAGCAACTGCTGTTCGAAGCTTTTCCGGTTGCGCGACGCGATGGGGTATGGGAAGGTGAAACTGCCGTACTGAGTGCAAATGGGCACGAAATACCAGTTTCGCAAGTGGTGCTTTCGCATCACGGCGCAGAAGGCGAAGCGAAATTCTTCTCGACCATTGCCCGGGATATGACCGAGCGTAAACGCTTCGAACTGGAACTGCAGCGCCAGGCAACCCACGACGCCTTGACCGGCTTGCCCAATCGGGTTTTGTTGCAGGACCATCTGAATAGCGAACTGGGACGCGCAGGCCGCCGAAATCTGCTGGCGGCCGTGCTGGTTCTCGATATCGATAATTTCAAACGCATCAACGACAGTCTTGGCCACGTCGTCGGCGATCAGTTGCTGTGCAGTGTCGCCGAACGTTTGCGGGCCTGTCAGCGACCCAACGATACGGTTGCCCGTTATGGCGGCGATGAATTCACCATCGTGATGGGCGAGTGTGCCTCAATGGAAAATATCCTGCTGGCGGTGCATCAGCTCAGTGCGACTTTTGAAACGCCGATTGCTGTCGGCGGCCAGGACGTCTACATCGGCTTCAGTGTGGGGATTGCCGTCTATCCACACGATGGCAACGATTCCGATACCTTGCTGAAAAATGCGGATGCAGCCATGTATCGCGCCAAAGGTCGCGGCCGCAATCAGTCTCAGTTTTATACCCCGGACATGAATGTGCGCGGACAGGAATTGCTGGCACTGGAAACAGGCTTGCGCCGCGCACTCAGTCGCAATGAATTTGAACTGTACTATCAGCCGCAAATGGCGATTGCGAGTGGGCGCCTGGTCGGTTTTGAAGCGCTGTTGCGCTGGAATCATCCTGACAAAGGCATTGTTTCGCCGATTGATTTTATTCCGCTGCTCGAAGAGACCGGCATGATTGTGCCGGTAGGGGAATGGGTATTGCGCAGCGCCTGCACACACTATCGCCAGTGTCGCGAAGCGGGGCAGATGCCATTCCGTGTATCGGTCAATGTATCGAGCCGCCAGTTCGGTGATCAGTCGCTGGTCGAAATGGTGCGACAAATTCTGGTGGAAGAAAAAATGCCTCCCGAACATCTGGAAATCGAAATCACCGAAACCACCGCGATGCAGGATGTCCAGGTTGCAGGAGAAATCTTCGCTGCATTGGATGCGCTGGGCGTGCGCCTCGCAATCGATGACTTCGGCACAGGTTATTCCTCATTGGCCTACCTGAAGCGTTTTCCACTGGATGTGCTCAAGATCGACAAAGCCTTTGTGCAGGATATTGAGCACGACAGCAACGTTCAGGCCATTGCCGAGGCGAGTATCACACTGGGACATAAACTGGGATTGGAAGTGGTGGCGGAAGGCGTCGAAACCCTGGAGCAATTGCAGTTTTTACGCCGTCACGATTGCGACATGATACAGGGCTATTATCTGAGTCGACCCATGCCGAGGCAGGACATGGCGCAGTTCATTGCGGCGCATGAAGCGTCGCCGATTGTCGGACTGAGCAGGAAGGGTAATGTCTGAAGCTACGCACAGGCAAACGGACGCCGTGGCGCCATTATCGAGTGATCCGGATGCGCCCATTTATATCGTATTGAATGGCGGTTCAGGCAGCCATGATTTGGCTGCCACGCGCGCGGCCATTGAGCAGGTGCTGACCCAGGCAGGCCGCGAATATCATATCAGCCAGGTCGACGACCCCGCGCGACTGCAGGATCTTGCAAGCCAGGCGACCGAGCAGGCCGTCGCACGTAAAGGCATTGTGGTTGCAGCCGGTGGAGATGGCACCATCAACGCCGTGGCTCAGGCTGCGCTCCCCACCGGCCGCCCGTTCGGCGTATTGCCGCAAGGCACCTTCAACTATTTCAGCCGCACGCACGGCATTCCTGCCGACACGGCCGAGGCCACCCGATTGTTGTTGACGGCCCGCGCGCATCCGGTACAGGTCGGACTGGTCAATGACCGGGTTTTTCTGGTCAATGCCAGCATGGGTTTGTATCCGCAATTGCTGGAAAACCGCGAAACCTACAAACAGCAATTCGGACGCAGCCGTCTGGTGGCATTCTGGGCGGGGCTGATTTCACTGCTGCGCGAACATCGCCAGTTGCGTCTGCGCATTGAATATCACGGTGAAACGCGCAACCTGCGCACGCCGACATTGTTTGTGGGCAACAACCGCTTGCAGCTGGAGCAGATCGGCATTCCTGAATCCTATTTGCTTGAACAGGGCATGCTCGCGGCGATTTCCTTGCAACCGGTGGGCACGCTGACCATGCTGTGGCTACTGGTACGCGGGGCATTGGGCCAGCTTGGCGAGGCCGACAGCGTGGCTCACTTTGCCTTCCGGCGCATCAGCGTGACGCCTGCGCTGCCATACGGTTCACGTCGCGTGAAAATCGCCACGGACGGCGAAATTACGTGGCTGCAGGCACCCATCGAATTTCGCATCGCGCCCGACTGTTTGTACTTGCTTAAACCCGAGCCTGCAGAGGCGGCAGAGGCTTCGGCATGACCTTGGTGGTGCAAATATCCGATACGCACTTCGGTACCGAGCGGCCGCCCGTGGTCGAAGCGCTGGTGCGATTGGTCCACACGCAGGCGCCGGATCTGGTGGTGTTGTCCGGCGACATCACCCAGCGCGCCCGGCGTGAGCAGTTCAAGGCGGCGAGGGCATTCATGGATCGCCTGGGCGTTGCCCATACACTCACCATTCCCGGCAATCACGATATTCCGCTATTCAATGCCGCGGCGCGCCTGTTTTCACCTTACGCCAATTACAGCCGTGAATTCGGCAACGAGCTGGAGCCGGTTTTCGAGTCGGATCAGCTGCTCGTGCTGGCCGTGAATACCACACGCCCATATCGCCATATTGATGGCGAAGTATCCAGCCAGCAGATTGAACGCGTCGCGCAGCGATTGGCGCAGGCGACAGCAACCCAGCTGCGCATTGTCGTTACCCATCAACCGGTAGCCGTCGCGCGCGCGCAGGATGAAAGCAACCGCCTGCACGGGCACGCCGAGGTCATCTGGCGTTGGGGCAACGCAGGTGCCGATCTCATTCTTGGCGGCCACATTCATTTGCCCTATGTGCTGGGTCTGCATGAGCAATACGTCGATTTGCCGCGCAAATTCTGGGCCGTCCAGGCGGGTACGGCCGTCTCATCGCGGGTGCGGCATGAAGTGGGAAACTCGGTCAATCTGATTCGTTATCACGGTGTCGCGGAACAACGCCGTGAAATCGTAATCGAACAGTGGAACTATGCGGAGTCGCTGCAAGGCTTTCATCCGGCTGCTGTCAGTAATCTGGATATCGATTCATCCACCCATCAAGACTGACCGGGTATCAAGCCAACTCCCCTGACGCGTTGCCAAGTTCCTCCAGTGCATTGCTCTTTCGGAAATTGTCGTTGCATGTAACAAAAATGGCGGCTACTATGTTTCATGTAACGGTAGATTTCGGGAGTTAATCATGAGTGCAAGTACGTCAATACGGGTGCAGAAGCATCGTGCAGCGCTACGCGCTTCGGGTTTGCGTCCGGTGCAGATTTGGGTGCCGGATACAAGACGCGCCGGATTCGCCGAGGAATGCCGCCGTCAGTCATTGAGCTTGCGCAACGATGTGCATGAACACGAAACCCTGGAGCAACTCGCCGCCGTGGCGGATACGGCAGACTGGCAGTGAGGCGCGGCGACCTGGTGACGATCGCCTTGCAGGGCGATTTGGGCAAGCCGCGTCCAGCCTTGGTCATCCAGTCCGATTTGTTCGATGCGCATCCTTCCGTGACTCTTTTGCCGGTGACCAGCGAATTGCGCGATACGCCGCTGTTCAGGATTTTGGTGCAGCCAAGTGAAGGCAACGGCTTGAGCAAGCCTTCGCAAATCATGGTGGATAAACCGCAGTCGGTGGCGCGCGAGAAAATCGGCGCGACCTTTGGCCGGCTCGATGATGCGACGATGGTGGCAGTGAACCGTGCGCTGGCGATTTTTCTTGGGGTCGCATGAGGCGATGGACGAAGCTGAAATCCATGCAGGGCATGCCTTAAACAATGCCGATCTCACCCATCCTTCTGCTGGTGTATTCAACTTCATTTCAAGCGTTCTCAATTAGCCGGTTCACTAATAGGAAGAATTCGAGAAACGCTGGTGATGCTCGACTTTGGGTCCAACACGAAATTGTCTACGATATAGAGTTCATCAATAGGGCAAGCTTGTAGAAAGCGGTTGTCTTAATTTCAGGAGAAGAATATGAAAATTGGATTTATCGGACTGGGCAAAATGGGTGCCGGCATGGCCGCCCGTCTTGTTCAGGCAGGCCATGAACTGACTGTCTACAATCGATCCGCAGAGCGTATGCAGCCCCTGGTTGCAGCGGGTGCCAAGGCAGCCGGCAATATTGCAGAAGTGTGCGATGCCGATGTGGTGTTCACCATGCTGGCAAACGATGCCGCGCTGAGCGAAGTGACCCTTGGCACCGCGGGCATTCTGCAACACCTCAAACCCGGCGCCATCCACGTTTCCTGCAGTACCGTCAGCGTCGCTTTATCTGCACAGCTCCAGCAGGCGCATGCTGAAAAACAGCAGGGCTTCATTGCCGCGCCCGTATTCGGCAGGCCCGATGCCGCCGCTGCCGGCAAGCTGTTCATGGTTGCGGCGGGCAAACCCGAACTCATCTCCAAGGTACAGCCGCTGCTCGATATTCTGGGCCAGCGCACTTATATCGTGGCGGATGATCCAGAAAAAGCCAATCTGGTGAAGTTAAGCGGCAATTTCCTGATCGCCACCGTGATCGAATCGCTGGGCGAGGCCATGGCGCTGGTGGAAAAAGGTGGCGTGGATCGTCATCAATATCTTGAACTGCTGACTTCCAGCCTGTTCAATATTCCCATCTACAAGAACTATGGCGGCATGGTGGCCGACCGCAATTTTGAACCCGCCGGTTTCGCCGCGCATCTGGGCCAAAAAGACATGCGGCTGGTGCTGGCCGCCGCCGAAGAACTGAAAGTGCCTTTGCCTTTCGCCAATATCCTGAGGGATCGTTTTCTCGAACTGGCGGCCCATGGTGAAGACAATCTCGACTGGTCAGCCGTGGGTAGTTTGGCGGCGAAGGATGCGGCGCTTATTCCCTGATTGAGGCGAATGTTTTGAGTAGTCGGAGACAGACGATGTTTTCGAGGGCCGTACTCGTCAACCGTGGTCTGTTCCTTATTTTTCTCACGCACCTTCTGGCGCTCTCAGTGTATTGGTGGACTTGCATCTCGCAGGCTCATCTCGGCTCCGAGTACGGCAAGTCGGACCTTCTCGTGCCTGTCATGAAGTGCGAGATAATGTGATGTGTCTGACTTGGTCGTACGGCCCTCCAAATCCCGCTCTGCGTACAGAACGTAGAAAAGAGATTCCTCAGAGGTCAATCCCGCAACGACCTCATTGCCTTCTTTATCAGCGGATAGTGCTCGCATTTCTGCCAGATGCGCTCGCTCGGATTTAGTTATCGGTAATTGCTTGGGCATGGGACCTCCAAGTGTCTGCAAGAAACGATGCTCGGTCATCGCCAGAATTGGACGTGCCGAACGCGGACGGTAGGTCATTGTGAGGCCTACCGTTAAAGCTCAGGCGCGCCGATTTTTGGTGGCGCCTGGAGCGCCTTGTTGGGCCTGCACTCGCATGAACACACCATCGGTGCTGTACGCATCGTTCACCCTTTCAATGTGACGAGGAAGTGTGGATGGCGGTAGACTATCTCTAGTGAACCACCGGATATCATCTGCTTCCGCACTGAAACAAATGTTCCCGCCGATTGGCACACAGAGAAAAGTGCACGCCAACACTTGCTGTTCAGGAACAGAATAGATGCCGATCAAGCGTTCGACACGTACTTCCAGACCGACTTCTTCCATTACTTCTCGCACTACAGCATCCCACGGTGACTCGACCCCTTCCACGCCGCCACCCGGAAGGTTCCAAGCATCCATGTCGGTTCGGTGGCAGAGCAAAACTCGCGATTCCTCGTCGAAGATTACAGCAAAGGTGCTGAGACTATTCATGTTCGCTGTTGTTAGGCCCAACGCTTACATCACCGGCAGTACAAGGCAGAACGAGGTACGAGCGGCGATTTTTACTGTCCGAGTGAATGTGATTGTTATACGCATTTCGCCACTAACATTTTAGTGGCACCTTTTTGAAATTCATAATCTACCGGAACTAAAGAGGCATCAATATTGACTGCTAATAATGCATCTATGACTGGGGCGAGATGCGGTGACTCCTCGTTATTTCCGATGGATAGTAACGGGTAAACACGTACTTCTTTAGCAACACGGCACAACTCTTTTATAGATAGAATGTGTTGTTCTTGATTTACGTGCTCGCTGTATAGAAATAAATAGTGTGAGCATAGAGCAATATCGAACTCAGCATCTGCAAATGGCAGTGTTGGAAGCGACGCGTTGATGTACCTTCTTGACTCTTGGTGGTTTTCATAATCACTAAGAAATGTTTTCATTGCGGTCATCCTGACCCTTCCAAGCTCTTCAGGATTGCTTATATTATTCCAAACATAATCATTTTTGTTCTTTTCTACTTGCTCCATTATTTGAGGGTATACCTCTTCAATTCTGGAGCGAATTTGGTCGCCGCTGAATTGATAGATTGGATCCATAGAAACAACATGACCACCAAGTTTGGTGAACTCCGCATTGAATGAGGCAGGGCCATCACCACAACCAAGAATGCTTTTTTGTAAATCCATTTCAGACAAAGAAAATATTTTCTTATACTCAGAAAATGACCGTCCCCACGGGACGACGCTTTGTAACTCCATTATTTATATTCACTTTTGTATTCACGAATCACCTCAACTACCTGAATATCGTAGGATTTGTACCATTCCGATTTACCTAGCTCTTGTGCTGCCATGTGCTCGGCGTTTTTCTTCCATTCAATAATATTTTTCTGTTCTTTCCAATATGAAATTGAAATTTCTTGGTTTCCTTCAGTCATTGAAACAAATTCAGAACAGCCATATTCATTCAATGCTAGATCGCGCATTCTTGCAGCGGTTTTTGAATAAGCCTCGTCCAGCTTGTTTATTGTTGCTCTAAAAATCACAGCATACATAGGTATCTTCTTTTTTCGTATAACGTAAAGTCAAAAGGCGCGCCGCTTTTGGCGCGTCTCTCTCGAATGCCATGTCAGAATGCGTTCTTGGCATCTTTCCAGTTCCACCACTTCAAGCGCTCTGGGTCATCCACGGAGTTGCTGGCATAGTAGACGGCACACCGAAACACGTACAGCACGCAACGATCAATGTGCTCTCCGCGGAGCGTACAAAGCTTCTGATACATTTGCTCTGGATCGGCGCTGCGAAGTTGAGGAATACGACAATACCCGAGATCGGTTAGGTCTTGCGCAAGGCTTGGGCCGACCCCAGGAATATTTTGAAGTTCGTCGGGTGCTCTGGAACGCCTTGCCTTAGCCATTAGCCGATCTTGAAATGAGGGTTGTGAATAAGGCCCACGATGTTTCCAAAGGGGTCTAAAACTGTAGCGACTTGGATACCACCGCCGACTTCTCGAACCGCCCCGTGTTCATTCGCGCCAAGAGCAAGCAGGCGCTTGTACTCTGCCTCGATGTTTTCGACGCCCCAATAGGCTACGACTCCGGCATTTTCCTTTGTTACAGGCGAGGCGTTTGGATCGAGCCCTAGTTCGTAACCGCCCACATTGAACCCGACATAAAATGGTTCATCGAAGTAAGGGTCAAAACCCAAGGCTTCGCTATACCACTTCTTTGCCTTTTCAATATTGGTCACGCCGTAGATGACGGTGCGCAGTCCTTGAAACATGCTACGTGTCCTCCTTATCCAATCTAACGCAAAGTAGGGGCGCCGCGCTTTTTCGGCGTCCCGCTTGAACGCAGGCTAAGACCAGCGCTAATTAGCTCATTTATTTATTCTTTTACGGTCATGCTTGCTCCAGTATTGGAACTCAGCCTCATGCACCTCAATGTCGATTTCCATAACTCTTGATTGGAGACGTGCCTGCACATCGGAAACAGCCTTGTTGTAAATAATGGGGCCAAGTTCTTCTAGCAAGAAACAAAGGAGTGAATCAGCGGTAATGTTACCTATTTTCTCCTCCATATTTTCTTCGAAATATCGCTGGATTGAAGCGATGACATCTTTCCGATTTTCCTTTGTGATTTCAATTGTCATGTCAGTGTAATTTCAAAAATTCAGGGGTATTGAATAAATGTCTAACGTTCAAGGTAGCCGGCCTTACGCGGCTTTATGCGCAAGGTCAGGTTGACCGCAGGGTTGGGCGTCATGGCGCGACACTCCGTTTTGATAGGAGCAACTGAATCATGCAGTAGAGCCTATGGAACAGGTAGTCGACATGTGCCGAATCTGTAACAGCCGTCTGAGATACCTCGGCGTGTCGTATGTGAAATGAATTTCCGATATCAGTAAGTGCTTGAGCTTCGGTATTGAGAGCGGCACGAAACGCACAGTCAGGAGAAGCCTTCGCAAGCAACGCCTCAACAGAGAGTTTCTTGTTTGGATTTTCAAGAGACTTCAGTCGCTCCCAGCAGTCCCATAGGCGCTCCAATGATTCACGACGGATGGCGGGATTCGGGTTTAGAAATTTGACTCGGCTGTCTTCAAGCATTGTGTCGAGGGCTCTGTCTCCAGTGCGAAAGATGCCAGATGACAGACTTTCGCGAAGTATTGCGGGAGCAAGCCGGACAATCTGACCGGTGCTGCCGAGTTCGTAGGCAAGGTTGTTGCGGGAGAAGATTCTGTTGACGTCTGCGCGGAATACTTCTTTCCCCTCGGCGATATCGAAGCTGAGATGGTAGTGGCCAAAGTAACTGTGATGCGAGCCCTGAATTGGCTTCCCTACAGAGCGATAGCAAAACTCGATCAGGTCGAGTGCTAACAGTGTGTCTAGCGCGAACGCTTGCATTTCGGAGAAGAAACCGTCCTGCACACGTTCAGTAGTTGCAAGCGGCCACGTGAGTCCTGGCATTTCGGCCAGAACCGACAGCGAAAGGGAATTTTCGTCCGTGCCGATCGGGCCTTGCCCATCGGGGCACGGTGCCGGAAATCTTGCGCCGAAGGCGCCCGAGGAAATCAACGATTGAATAAGCGCGACAACGCCACCCCAAGCCACCGCAGAAATGATTTCCTCAGTGCGTGCTCTCGGGCCTTGCTCTCTATCGCTGAAGTAATCGGTCATAGTGATCTCATGACGCCCAACGTTCAAATTGGGGGAAGGTTAGCGTCCCGCTCGAATGCAGTGTTAGGCCGTTATACATGCAAACCTACTGCGATAACAGCATCAACCCCAAGACCATAAGGGATATGGGAAAGCGTGCTAGCAAGCAGGGCATTGGAACCTTTAGGCCCGCGCCGCCCGAAAAAGTCCCAGCCGAATGAAGGCAGGAGAATAAGCCAAGGTAGCAGCGAGGTGGATAGCCCAAATATTAGACCTGCGAACAAATGATTACCGGGGAGGGGAAAGCCTGTAGCCTGGAAAAAGAACGGATAGATAAGCGCAACACCACCACCGCCGACCAGGAAATGAAATACCCAGCCCATTTTTACTTCGTTGGGAAGGGGCGAGGAATTGAGAATATTGGAATGGGTAAATTGCCCTCGCAATAGTCCCAAGAACCAGCGGCCAATAAGCGCAATGGTGACCCCGCTGGTAATGCCGCGCTTTGCCGTAATAGTTTCCGTGATGTCCATAAGCACGGAACCGACGACACCCCCGAGAAAAGCCCAAACCAATATTTCCATCAGTTACCTCGTGTGGCCCAACAGTTATTCACCAGGCCCACCGGTCTGTATTATTAAAATTCTCGTGGCACCCTGTAATTCGATAACTAATTGATTCATAGAGAGGTTGCCTTGTCTGTCTGTCCGCATATGTAATAATAATACGGACTGGTGTCAGTGGCGTATTTTCGCGTATGGTGGATAATTTAACCACCATCCAGGAGTGACACTTATCTCCGCAAACGTCGGCTACTGGGACGGAGCAGCCATTCGATACCCTGCTAAAATCACCCTCGTGCAAGTAACAGGGGCGCTACTGATAACGGCTCATCAGGTAGAAGCACCCGAATCAACAGCCAGCCTGCGACTCGTTTCCGCCTGTTGTGCTACCTGCACTGTATCCCATTGCGGCGATACCCATCCATTCAAATTACTGAGTGCGAGTTCGCCCAGTGCGGCGATCCAGTCGGATCGTTCATTCAATGCGGGGATGTAATGAAATTCGCCGCCGCCTGCGGCGAGGAAGGTCTGCTTGCCTTCCATGGCGATTTCTTCCAGGGTTTCCAGGCAGTCAGCCACAAAGCCTGGGCACACGACGTCGACGCGTTGGGTCTTGGCGCGGCCGAGTTGTTCGAGGGTGGCGGCGGTGTAGGGTTTGATCCATTCGGCGCGGCCGAAGCGCGACTGAAAGGTGAGTTGATACTGGGTTTTCGCGAGTCCGAGTGCCTCGGCTAGCAGGCGTGCGGTTTTCTGGCATTCGCAATGATAGGGGTCGCCCTTGTCAAGGGTGTAGCGCGGCACGCCGTGAAAGCTCATCACCAGCATTTCCGGGCGGCCGTTGCGCATCCAGTATTCGTGCACATTGGCGGCCAGCGCGGCGATGTAGCCGGGGTCGTCATGATAATGGCGCACGCTGCGCAGGGCAGGCTGGTTACGCCGGGTTTGCAAAACCTGGTATACCGCATCCAGTGCGGTGGCGGTGCTGCTGGCGGCGTATTGCGGATACAGGGGCAGCGTCAGGATGCGGTCGCAGCCTTGTTCGGCGAGCTTACTCATGGCACTGGCTACCGATGGATTGCCGTAGCGCATGGCGTATTCGACGACAAACGGCGATTTGATGCGCTCGCCCAGCCAGCCCTTGAGCAGTTTGGCCTGTTTCTCGGTGTGGAAGCGCAGCGGCGAGCCTTCGCCGGTCCAGATGCTGGCGTATTTTTCAGCGGATTTTTTCGGCCGGGTATTGAGGATGACGCCGTTCAGGATCAGCCACCAGATGGCGCGCGGAATTTCCACCACGCGCGGGTCGGACAGGAATTCTTTGAGGTAGGGCTTGAGCGCCTGTTTGGTTGGGGCATCCGGGGTGCCGAGGTTCATCAGCAGGATGCCGGTTTTGGCAAGTGTGCCGTGGGTGTGAGCAGGTTCGGTCAGGTAACGCGACATGGCGGGTGTGGATTCCTCAGGGTTGCGCCGCTGACGGACACAACCGGTATCAATGAAACGATAAGGCGCTGGAAAGCAGCTTGGCGGTGATATCCACAATCGGGATGATGCGTTCGTAGGCCATGCGAGTGGGGCCGACCACACCGAGGGTGCCGACGATTTCGCCGTTGACCTTGTAGGGCGCGGTGACCACGCTGCAACCGTCCAGCGGATCGACTTCGGATTCGCCGCCGATGAAAATTTGCACGCCGTGCGCGCGCTGACTGATATCCAGCAACTGCATCAGCGAGGTTTTCTGCTCAAACATGTCGAACAGTTTGCGCAGCCGTTCCATGTTCGAGGACAGTTCGTTGACCTTGAGCAGGTTGTGGCCGCCAGACATGACCAGATCGTCGCGGTTGGGGGCGAGCGCCGCGCTACTTGCCGTGAGTGCCAGATTCATCAGGCCGTTGATGTCCTGGTGCAGTTGCTGCAATTCATCCTGCATCAGGTGGCGCACGTCGGAAAAGGTTTTGCCGGCGTAGTTCTGATTGAGAAAATTGGCAGCACGGGTGAGTTCCGATGCCGAATAGGGGCGATCGGTAACCAGCACCCGATTCTGCACTTCGCCTTCGGCGGTAATGATGATGAGCAGAATGCGTTTTTCCGACAGGTTGATGAATTCAAGCTGGCGGAACGCGGCGCTGCGCCGTCCCGGCACCATGACCACACCGGCAAAACGGGTCAGGTCGGATAGGAGCTGGGAGGCATTGGCAGCCAGCCGTTGCGGGTCGTCTGCATTGAGTTGTTCTTCCAGGCGACTCATTTCGATACTGTTGAGCGGCTGGATGGTCAGCAGGGAATCCACGAAAAAGCGATAACCCAGCGCGGTGGGGACACGCCCCGCCGAGGTATGCGGGCTGGTCACCAGACCCATGTCCTCCAGATCCGCCATGACGTTGCGGATGGAAGCGGGGCTCAAATCCAATGCAGAATACTTCGATAACGTGCGGGAACCGACCGGCTGACCTTCCGCAACATGGCGTTCGACCAGGGTTTTGAGCAGAATTTGGGCGCGTTCAGTGAGCATGATCGGAGATTGTACAAGGGAGAACGGCTGAATTCATCATTTGATCAAGTAACCCGGTTGAATATTTATGTAACCCGCTTGAAATAAATCCGGCCCCAGGCCAGACCATACCAAAATTTACATTAATTTACAGAATCTTGCCGCTGGCAGGCATTCAGAACCCATATGCAGGTTCGTTATAAAGGCAGGCAGAAAATATATCTAAACTTACCAAGGAGCGTGACATGTCCATCAATAGTATCGGCAATAATCCGGCGATCTCCAATATTCAGTTTTCCAGCATTGCCCCTGTGGCATCTCAAGGTTCGGATAGCGACGGCGATAATGATGGGAGTGGCGTTGCCAAAGCCGGTGGGGCCGGAGGGCGGTTTGCTTCAGCCATTAATCAGGCTCTGGCTCAACTGGGCGTGACACCAGGCTCATCCAGCTCGGCGACCGGTTCCAGTTCGGCTGCCGACCCCAACAGCACGACGGCTTCTACACAGGACCCTCAGCAGGCCCTGGCGGCATTCATGCAGAATCTGTTTGCATCGCTGCAACCCCAGAATGGCAGTCAGGCGACGGGTTCCGGTAGCAGCGCCGACAGCGATGGCGATCAGGACGGAAGCCGTGCGGCCTCGGGTGTGTCTGGCGCTTCGGGAAGAGGGGGTCATGGGCATCACGGCGGCGGAATGAGCAAAATGGAAGGTGGTCTGCAAAATCTTATTCAGCAAATTTCCGCATCCAGTTCGACCGCTACGGCCTCGGATGCCACAACGGGCAGTACGAGCAGCGTGACCGCTACGGATTCGAGTTCGGCTTCGTTGCAGCAAAGCTTTCAAAACTTGCTGGCAGCGGATGGCGCAAGTGGCAGCAATGTCTCGCTGACCGGCTTCCTGCAGGCATTATCGCAAAACCTACAGGGTGCAACGCCTTCAGGGAATGTGGTCAGCACGCAGGCTTAACCGGTCGCGTTCCAATTAAAATGGCTCCGCAAGGAGCCATTTTTGTTGAAGGATGATGTCGGGATGAGCTGCTGGAAGCTTGCTTCAGCTTTGCGGCAAATGGATGGTGACGATCAGTCCACCCCCCGTGCGATTGCTGGCTTCGATGGTGCCGTGATGCGCGCGGATGGCGCGATGGGCAATTGCCAGGCCCAGGCCATACCCGCCGCTTTGGCGATCGCGGGCTTCGCCGACGCGAACGAAGGCTTCGAAGATTTTATCCAGCATCGGCTCGGGGACACCGGGCCCGCAATCCGCTATCCGGATGACGCACATCTGGGCGGTGTCTGTGGACTGGATGGTTAATGTCACGGTCACATTGGTTTCTGTGCCGGTATGACGAATTGCGTTACGCAACACGTTTTCGATTGCGCTATGCAACAGTGCGGGATCGCCTTCAACCGTTGCTGGCGGCAGATCCGCCAAATCAATCGCGCAGGCTTTAGCGTGTGCTTCCAGACGTGAATCCTCAACCACTTCCTGTAACAACTGCTTCAGGTCGATCGGTTCGCACAGCGGGGCGTTCATGCCTGTCTCCAGCCGCGACAGGGACAGGATTTGTCCGATCAGCTCGTTCAGGCAATCGGCTTCGCGCTCGATACGATCCAGTTCCGGTACCAGGGCCGTGCTGGTACGTTGTCGAGCCAGACCCAATGCGGCTTGTACCCGCGCCAATGGAGAGCGCAACTCGTGGGAGACATCGCGCAGAAAATGGCGCTGAGAACCGATCAGGGTGTCGAGCCGTTCCGCCATATTGTCGAGCGCTAAAGCCAGATCGACGATTTCATCCCGGCGTCGTCCCAGCGAAGGGCCGACACGTTCGCTGAAATCACCTCCGGCATAGGCTTGCGCGGCGTGACGCAATCGCTCAATCGGGGTAGCCAGATAGCGTGCCAAAAACAGACACATCAATGCACCGAGAAGGGTGGCGACCAGTAAAGGTAAGGTAATGACGCGGGGACGGCTGATAAAGCGGCCAATGGTCACACTTTGAAAATCGGGTATCAGCCAATATTCAGCACCGTTCGCCAGATGGATAACGGGTTTTGGATGCTCATCCGAAAAGGCAGC
>JBDSHM010000524.1:0-1505 GCA_039918495.1 Sulfuriferula sp.
AAAAAGTCCAGACGAAAATCAGGTTCCTTTGGATTGAGATAGGTTGCCCCTGCTTTGCCTGCGATACCTGAAACAGGTAAAAAACCCATCTCCAGCGATTCAATGGCGCGATGCACATCGACCTCAACGTTACTCGGCAGCGCGATGGAAAGGCTTTTACCCGCATGGGCAAAATCGACATCCTGTGTGCGCGATGCGTCGCCCCAGATCACGCCAAGCAGATTGCCATAGGCAAGAAAAGCATGCGTCCCGACCAGCACCCCGCCCGCCTTGAAAAAACCATGGTCGAGCAGGCGGCGTATCACCCGAAAATGCCGCGCAACCAGCGGCTGACAGCCCAGAGCAATCGCGGAACGGGCGAGCGCACGTAACGCTTCCACGCCGGGTGCATCAGCGCGCAACGCGACCAGTCCGCGCACTTCCGGCGTATCCGGACCCACGTAAAATTGCCGCGATGCCCCGCTCAAATCGCTGTGCTGGAAATACCAGTAAACCCGTCCCTTGACTGTTTTTTTGGCGAACGACCCCGCCAGATTGGCTACCGAGCGTGATAACTCGGCAGCACTGGCAGCATCAAACAGCTGTGCATAAGCTGTTTGTGCTGAAAGGGGGAGTTCAGTGAATCGCGGCATGGTTGGTTATACTAAAAATAACGTGAGTTAGTATAACCCGTAAATAAAGCATGCCCAAGTTATCCGCTCTGGATATTGCCGGTCTTGTCATAGTGCTGAATCATCCTTGCAAATCTGGATTTTCGTTCCGTGATTTACTGGGATGAAGGGCGCAGTGGATGTTGCTTACCTTGTTTTGACCATCGCGAGCAGGTGGGTTTCTGGAAGGCTGTGCAGAGTACACATCAGAATTGACCCGCTGCGGCGCGCAGCAGATTCGCTAGGCGCGGCGCATTGACCTGGATGGTATAGTCGCGCTCAACTTTGGCACGGCCAGCAGCACCCATACGCTGCCTCAAACCAGCGTCGGTCATCAGCGTAGTGAATGCCTGTACCCAATCCTGTTTTGTTTCAGCCAGATAGCCGTTGATGCCAGGCTCTACAATCCGGGTGTTGATGCCGACTGGCGAGGCGATGACGGGCTTGCCGCAGGCCATATATTGAATCAGTTTGTAACCACATTTTCCGCGCTCCCATGGGCTGTTCTCCAGAGGCATGATGCCAACATCAAAGCAGCTAATCTCGTTTACTTCGGTATTTTCCGACCAGGGGTGGATGGTATGCGGAACATCCTGCCAGCCCAATTCACCAGCGCCCACCAGCACCACCCTGGCCCGGTTGTGCGCGCAAACCTCGGCCATAACCTCGTGTACGAGATGCAGGTACCGGGTCGTGGCCGGTGAACCGATCCAGCCGATGGTGAATATCTCGGTACGTGCCGGTGTGGGTGAGGGGTAGCGCGCCAGATCAATCGAGGTGGGTAGTATTTCGACCTGCTGCGCACCTGTTTTGATTGCGTGGTCGCGCAGATAGTCGTTGCCTACCACCACGGTC
>JBDSHM010000525.1:0-1937 GCA_039918495.1 Sulfuriferula sp.
CAGATCACGCAAAAAAGTAACGGCATCCAGATTTTCCCGTCCTCCAAATTGATTGGGAATCCATTCGCCGTCTTTGCGGCCGTAATCCAGGTAGAGCATTGATGCTACCGCATCGACGCGCAATCCATCGATATGATATTTATCCAGCCAGAACAGGGCGCTGCTGACAAGAAACGCACGCACTTCATGTCGGCCGTAATTGAAAATCGAACTATGCCACTCAGGGTGGTACCCTTGACGCGGATCAGCATGCTCAAACAGAAACGTACCGTCGAAATGTCCCAGACCATGTGCATCGTCAGGAAAATGCGAGGGCACCCAGTCGAGAATGACGCCGATACCCTGTTGGTGCAATGTGTCCACCAGAAACATGAAATCCTGCGGCGTGCCATAACGGGCTGTCGGCGCGAAATAACCGGTGGTCTGGTAGCCCCATGAACCATAGAAGGGATGTTCCGTGATAGGCATGAATTCAACATGGGTAAAATTCATGTCCTGGAGGTAATTTGGAAGCCACTCCGCCATTTCGCGGTACGTAAGGGAACGATTGCCATCATCCGGCACACGGCGCCAGGAGCCTAGGTGCACTTCGTAAATACTGGTGGCTGTGTCGAGACGGTTTTTTTCTCCGCGGTGCGCCATCCAGGCGGCATCGCCCCACGCATAATCCAGATCCCAAACCCGGGAAGCGGTTAGCGGCGGCGCTTCCCAGTATGGGGCGTAGGGATCGCCTTTATCGGCTATCTTCCCGTTGGTGGAAACAATCCGATACTTATAACTTGCACCATTCTGGACATTGCCAACAAATCCCTCCCAGATACCTGAATCATCATTGCGCCGATGGAGCGCATTGACGCCGGCCTCCCAATTGTTGAACCCCCCGATTACCGAAACAGCCGATGCATTGGGTGCCCAAACAGCAAACCAGATGCCTTGTACGCCATCCACAAGCATGGGATGCGGGCCGAGCTTCTCATACAAACGAAAATGGCTACCCTGTTTAAATAGATAGATATCTTGATCTGTGAGTAAAGACGGGGGAAGAATTGCAGCTTCAGGAAGATTGATAGGTGATGACATTTTCATACCTTCGTTACCTGTGTGTCTTTTTACCATATAGGATAATTTGCATGAAGCAAAGGAAATCGCCCGTTAAAGTCATGAATTAAAAATGAGATTCTGCCTGCTAACCCAAGTGGCTAGTGGATCTGCGAACACTCATGTTTTTCTTTCGATTTCAAAATATCGGTTACATCCATCCACACCGTATGGTCCAAACGATCCGCATAACTTATTTACAGCCATGATATGGATGCGTTGTCTTGTTGTATGTGCGATGAGACACACACTGACAATATTGAATTGAAGCGCGCTTCGAGTCTGTGCGCACCGATATCCAATCCGACTTCGACCCGTAAAGCGGGCTTGTAATACCGACCCGCCCTGAATACACTTGAATGAAAACCCTCATTACGCCATGTCCGATTTCGCGCAACACCTGATCCGCTGGCAACAAACGCACGGTCGCCATCACTTGCCCTGGCAGGGTACGCGCGATGCCTATCGCATCTGGCTGTCGGAAATCATGCTGCAGCAGACTCAGGTCAGCACGGTGATTCCCTATTTCCTGCGTTTCCTGGAGCGGTTTCCCGACCTCACCCGGCTCGCCGAAGCTTCTCAGGATGAAGTACTCGAGCTATGGAGCGGACTTGGTTACTATTCACGTGGGCGCAACTTGCATGCAGCGGCGCAGCTGGTGCAAACGCAACATGGCGGCATATTCCCGCAGCGGGTGGAAGATATCGCTGCACTACCGGGAATCGGACGCTCCACTGCCAATGCCATTGCGGCCTTTGCTTTTGGCCAGCGAGCTGCCATTCTCGACGGCAATGTGAAGCGCGTCCTTACGCGCCATTTCGGCATCACCGGCTATCCCG
>JBDSHM010000526.1:0-11944 GCA_039918495.1 Sulfuriferula sp.
GGTTTGGCAAAACGCCATAACCGAAACAGTGTCCAGGTAGAGGGTGAGACGTGCGTGGTTTTGGCACAGACCACGCATTCATCCTGCCCTGGCTCCAGCACCGCCTTACAGTTGGGGCAAAGCGCGACCATTTCGCGTGTGGCTGGCTGGCCGGATTGGTGGCTGGCAAGCTGCAGCTCAAATTCGGCAATCAGACGCAATGCAGCCACGTTGCGTGCCAGGGTATAACGCCAGCGTGTCAGGCGATTTTTGGCATCCCGCAATTCAAGGGTACCGACGCCGGCATGATCATGGTGAACTAGCATCAACCCGGCATAAAAAGTCCAGCTATCCCATGGACTTGTCTCAGTGGATCTGGATAGAATCCGCTGATTGGTTACGACAATAATCCCTTGTGAAAACTGTAACCGCGCATCGAGATCGAGTTCCACCCATGCCAAGACTTTTTCCGTGCCGATCAGCACCGTCGCGATATCACCAAGCCAGAAATCAGGCGGCATGAATTGTATGGAAGTCACATTTTGGGATCGGCTTGTCATCGTAAAAGTACACTGAAACGTTAATCGCGGTGATAAGACTGGTACGCTTGCAAAACATGTTGCGCTTTATGAGCGTACTCGGTGGGTGGCATGTTTCGTCGAGTAGAACACAATAAACGTTTAAACTATTAAAATTCCAGGCACAGCAATCGCCTTACCGCCTGCTGATGCCGAAATCGTAAATTATATCCTAGCCCAGAGAATAAACTGGCCGGACTCTCGCAAATGCAGCCTGAATCCTGCCATATCACCCGGACATGAAAAACAAAGACATTCGGTTCCTCCGCATCACCCATCTTTCCGGTCCGAACATATGGACTTATCGCCCTATACTGGAAGCCTGGGTCGATATTGGCGCTCTCGAAGATTGCCCTTCCAATACCATCCCCGGTTTATACGAACGCCTGACGACCTGGTTGCCGGGCCTGATCGAACACCGCTGTGGCGTAGGTGAACGCGGTGGCTTTTTACAACGATTGCGTGATGGCACCTGGCCGGCTCACATTCTGGAGCATGTCACGCTGGAATTGCAGAATCTGGCCGGAATGAAAGTCGGCTTCGGCAAAGCGCGTGAAACTTCCGTGCGCGGCGTATACAAAGTCGCCGTACGCACCCGCAACGAACAAGTGGGACGCGCTTGCCTGCAGGATGCACGCGACTTGCTGATGGCGGCCATCGAAGATCGTCCTTTCGACATGGTCGCCACGACAGAACGATTGCGCAACCTGGCCGACAACCTTTGCCTGGGGCCCAGTACCGCCTGCATTGTGGATGCAGCAACTGAGAGTCATATCCCTTTTATCCGCCTGACCGACGGCAATCTTGTACAACTCGGATACGGCGCACGCCAGCGCCGCATCTGGACCGCCGAAACCGACCAGACTGCAGCCATCGCCCAATCCATTGCCAGCGACAAGGATCTGACCAAAAGCCTGCTACACGCCTGTGGCGTACCGGTTCCTGAAGGCCGTATTGTTAACAGCCCGCAAGATGCCTGGGAAGCCGCCGAAGACATCGGCCTGCCTGTGGCAGTCAAGCCGGTCGATGCCAACCACGGTCGCGGCGTATCGCTTGATCTGATGACGCAAACACATGTTGAAGCAGCCTATGCGGTCGCCCGGGCGGAAAGCCGGAAAGTCATCGTCGAACGCTACATACCCGGCCACGAACACCGCTTGCTGGTGGTGGGAGGCCGTCTGGTCGCAGCCGCACGCGGAGAACTGGCCTGGATAACCGGCGACGGTCATTCTTCCATCATTGAGCTCATTGATTCACAACTGAATACCGATCCGCGTCGCGGTATCACCGAAGATTTCCCCCTCAGCATCATCCTTATTGATGAAGAACCGGCAATCCGGCTGGAACTCAACCGTCAAGGCTTCAATCCGGAATCGATACCGGCGGCCGGCCAAAAAGTATTGGTACAGCGTAACGGCAACGTTGCCATCGATGTCACGGACACGGTCCATCCGGAGGTGTCCGCGATGGCTACTCTCGCCGCCCGTATCGTCGGCCTTGATGTGGCCGGCGTTGATCTGGTGACTGAAGACATTACGCGTCCGCTCGACCAGCAGCGTGGCGCAATCGTTGAAGTGAATGCCGGCCCGGGTTTGCTCATGCACCTCAAACCGGCACAAGGCGAACCGCGCCCGGTCGGCCGCGCCATCGTCGACCACTTGATTCCGCAGTCTGAAAATGGCCGAATCCCGGTGGTCGGCATCAGTGGCGCTCATGGAACGCTGGTCGCACGGCTAGTGGCATCCCTGCTAAATCTCTCCGGTCGTTATGTCGGACTTGCTTGCAGCGATGGGTTGTACATGAATCAGCGTCAAGTCGAACGTGGCGATTGCAGTACATGGCAAGCCGGTCAACGACTCCTCATGAATCGTGCAGTTGAGGCTGCCGTGTTCGAACACCCGGCAGCCTCCATCCTGCGCGAAGGGCTGGCCTATGACCGTTGCCAGGTGGGTGTGGTGACCGAAGTCAGTGGCGCGGACACCCTTGGCGAGTTCTATATCAGCGAGCCGGATCAACTCTACAATGTGTTACGCACCCAGATGGATGTGGTGCTATCCGATGGTGTCGGCGTACTCAATGCGGATGATGCGCTGGTAGTGAAAATGGCCTCCCTGTGCGATGGCGCGGTGATTTACTTCGGGCTTGATCCGCATCAACCCGCCATCACCGAACATCGGTCAAAAGGAGGGCGCGCAGTGTTCGTGCGTAATGAAAAAATCATTCTGGCGAGCGGGCCGAGCGAAATTAATTTTGCCAATTTGTCGGCGTTACCACTGACCAGGCCCGGACAGCCAGGCCAGCATACCGTCAGTCTGCTGGCTGCGATTGGCACAGCACTGGCGCTTGGCATCGCACCTGAACTGATCCACGCGGGAATCGAGACTTTTGAATTGGGACAGACTGTTCAACCGCGTTTCTGATACATAACCCCAAATCATTAAACGACATCAAAGAATGTCCAAAAACTGAAGGAATACCGGTCCATGGAAGTTACACGCATCCGCGCATTACGCGGCCCCAACTTGTGGAGCAGACACACCAGCCTCGAAGCATTGGTACGGTGCACGGCTGAAGAATGTCACATCGCTCGAAGGTCAGGGCTGGAAGCGCAACTGCGCGCACGCTTTCCTGAAATTGGCGCCCTGCATTCCATCGGTACTGAAAGCGAGATTTCAGTTGCACATGCACTCGCTTTTGCTGCACTTGGATTGCAGGCTCAAGCCGGCTGTCCAGTCACTTTTACGCATATTGTTCAGACGCTGGAAAATGGCCTTTATCAGGTCGTTGTCGAATATACCGAAGAAGCTGTTGGACGTCTTGCATTCGAACTCGCCGAGACACTATGTCGTGCCGCAGCAGAAAAATCACCTTTCGATCTGAATGCGGCTTTGGCTCAATTGCAGGAGATGGATGAAGATATCCGCCTCGGACCCAGCACCGGCGCCATCGTTCAGGCAGCGGTCACGCGCGGCATACCATTCCGGCGCCTCACCGATGGCAGCCTGGTACAGTTCGGCTGGGGCAGTCGTCAACGGCGTATCCAGGCTGCCGAAACCGATCACACCAGCGCCATCGCCGAATCCATCGCGAAGGACAAGGAACTCACCAAAAAGCTGCTGCAGGCGGCCGGCGTTCCGGTGCCTGTTGGCCGTTCCGTAACCGATCCGGCCGATGCCTGGGCCGTTGCCTGTGAAATCGGATTACCAGTCGTGATCAAGCCGCGCGACGGTAATCAGGGCAAAGGCGTCACCGTCAACATCATTGCCCGTGATCATCTTGAAATCGCCTATGCCGCCGCCGCTGAAATCAGCGATGAAGTGATGGTGGAGCGCTTTATCCCCGGACATGATCATCGTCTGTTCGTCGTCGGCAAACAGGTGATTGCCGCTGCACGGCGCGAACCACCTCATGTAATCGGCGATGGCATCCTCAGTGTGCGAGCACTCGTAGATCTGATCAACAGCGATCCGCGCCGCAGCGAGGGGCACGCAACTTCGCTGAGCAAAATTCATCTGGACGATATCGCCAAGGCACGTCTGGCAGTCCAGGGCATGGATGCGGATTCGATCCCCGCCAAAGGGGAACGCGTCACGCTACGCAACAACGCCAACCTGAGCACCGGCGGCACTGCCACCGATGTGACCGATGACGTCCATCCGGAAGTCGCCGCCCGCGCCGTGGAAGCGGCTCAGATGGTCGGACTCGACATCTGCGGTGTCGATGTGGTCTGCGAAAGCGTGCATCAACCGCTTGAGGCACAGGGTGGTGGTGTTGTCGAAGCCAATGCCGCACCCGGCTTACGCATGCATCTCTATCCTTCGTTCGGCAAGGGACGACCGGTCGGCGAAGCCATCATTGCGTCAATGTTCGCGGATGGCGATAACGGCCGTATTCCGCTGGTAGCTGTCGCAGGCACCAACGGCAAGACCACTACTGTGCGGCTGATTGCCCACATGCTGACACTCAGCGGAAAACGCGTCGGCATGACCAACTCGGATGGCGTTTACATTGAAAAACGCCGCATCGACACGGGTGACTGCAGCGGACCGAAAAGCGCGCGCAACGTGCTGTTGCATCCGGATGTCGATGCAGCCGTGTTCGAAACCGCCCGCGGCGGGATACTGCGCGAAGGCCTGGCATTCGATTATTGTGATGTCGCTGTCGTAACAAATATCGGCATGGGTGATCATCTCGGCCTCAATTACATCACCACCGTGGAAGACCTTGCCGTCGTCAAACGTGTCATTGTGCAAAATGTCGCACCCACTGGCACTGCCGTACTCAACGCAACCGATCCGATGGTGGTGAAAATGGCTGCCCACTGTGCCGGTTCGGTGACATTTTTTGCCCGCGATTTGCTGCATCCTGTGATTGCCACGCATCGCGCCCAAGGCCATCGCACCGTATTCGTCAACGGCAACACCATTGTCGCTGCACAAGGCGATTTCGAATGCCGGATTCCTTTTACGGATATCCCGCTCACGCGCAATGGCAGCATCAGCTTCCAGATAGAAAATGCAATGGCCGCCATCGCAGCCGCCTGGGGCCTGGGCATTTCATGGGAGACTATCTGCGCCGGGCTGGGCAGTTTCGTCAACCATGCCGCCACCGCGCCCGGTCGTTTTAATGTATTCGATTTTCGCGGTGCAACCCTGATTGCCGATTACGGCCACAATCCGGATGCCATCCTGGCGCTGGTGAGCGCCATCGAAACCATGCCTGCCAAACGTCGCCTGGTGGTGATTAGCGGTGCAGGCGATCGCCGTGACGAAGATATCCGCCAGCAGACCAAAATCCTCGGCGATGCATTCGATGAAGTCATCCTGTATCAGGACCAGTGTCAACGCGGCCGCGCCGACGGAGAAGTGTTGGCCCTGTTGCGCGAAGGTCTGGCCGATGCAAAACGCGCTGTCAGCATCGATGCAATCAATGGCGAATTTTCCGCTATCGATAATGCGCTGGCCCGTCTCAAGCCTGATGATTTATGCCTGATCCTGATCGATCAGGTGGACGAAGCACTGGCGCATATCGCCCGGCGCATCGCTGAATCACATTGATCCGGCAGCCGCCTGCAGCCCATTAGGGTGCTGCCAGCCCATCCAGTATCGGACAGTCCGGTCGATCGTCCCCGTGGCAATGTTTGACGAGGCGTTCAAGCGTCGCTTTCATGGCCTGCATTTCGATAATTTTTTCATCCAGCTCATGAATGTGTTGCAAGGCGACCGTTTTGACTTCACGGCTCGGACGTTCGCGGTTTTGCCACAGACTGAGCAAAACGGCAATCTGCTTCATGGAAAAACCAAGCTTGCGCGCCTGCTTGACAAAACGCAGGATATGGATATCGCTGTCCGAGTAAGTCCGATAGCCTGAAAAAGTACGCACCGGTTTAGGGATGAGTCCGATCGCCTCATAATGGCGAATCATCTTGGCCGAAACGCCTGAAGTCAGTGCGGCGCCGCCGATATTGATGGATGGGGAATCCATATTCTGCCTCCGATCAATCCTGATTGCGCTGTCCTGCTGGCCGCCAGCTGCGCAGCAGAAGTGCATTCGATACCACGCTGAAACTACTGAACGCCATGGCCGCCCCGGCGATGACCGGATTGAGAAAGCCAAATGCGGCCAGCGGGATGCCGACAAGGTTATAGATAAACGCCCAGAACAGATTCTGACGAATTTTTCGATACGTCTTGCGAGAGATATCGAGCGTATCCGCGACCAATTGGGGGTCACCCCGCATCAAAGTGACGCCTGCGGTATGCATGGCCACGTCGGTGCCGGTGGACATGGCAATGCCCACATCAGCCGCAGCCAGTGCCGGTGCATCGTTGATCCCGTCACCAACCATTGCCACAACCGTGCCGTCGGCTCTCAAATCCGTTATCGCCTTGGCCTTGTCGGCAGGCAGAATTTCGGCTTTGAAATCGTCTATTCCCAAAGCGCGCGCCACGGCACTTGCGCTGCCCGCATTGTCGCCGGTGAGCATGACCGTCCGCACATTTTGGGCGCGCAGTTGTGCAATCGCGGCCTGTGCTGAAGGCTTGATGGTGTCGCCAAACGCCATCAGGGCGAGCAAGGTATTTTGTCCGTCCTGATTTCGGGCCAGCCAGGACACGCTGCGCCCGGCTTGCTCATGACGTGCCGCACTGGCTGCAAGTGGCCCCATATCGACGCCCATATTCTGCATCAGGCGGCTACTCCCCAGCGACAACGTGGCGTCGTCAATCTGCGCTTCTATTCCCAGCCCCGGCAGCGCTTTGACCGCACTGGCGCTGACCAAATCCAGTTTTTTCTCGGTCGCCGCACGCATGACTGCCCGGGCCAGTGGATGCTCGCTACCCTGTTGTACTGCAGCGGCCAGACGCAACACGTCATCGGCGCTGCCCGTTGCGGGTTCCAAAGCCACCAGATCGGGGTGACCCACCGTCAGCGTACCGGTCTTGTCAAACGCCACGCAACGCACCGCATGCGCGACTTCCAGTGCTTCGGCATCCTTGATCAGGATACCGAAACGCGCCGCCACACCCGTGCCCACCATGATGGCAGTCGGCGTAGCCAGACCCAGTGCACATGGGCAGGCAATGACTAGTACCGCCACGGCATTCAGCAATGCCTGCTGCCAATCGCCGGTCGCAAAGCCCCAGCCGAGCAGCGTGATCAGCGCAATAATCAGTACTACCGGTACGAATATCTCGCTCACCTTATCGACCAATCGCTGGATGGGCGCCTTGGCAGCCTGCGCATTTTCCACCATGCGAATGATGCGTGCGAGCGTGGTTTCCGCACCCACCGCCAGGGTTTCCACCACCAGCAGACCGTCGCCATTCACCGAACCGCCGGTGACATGCGCATCCGGGCCTTTACTGAGCGGCAGGCTCTCGCCGGTAATCAGCGATTCGTCCACGTCGCTGTGGCCTTCGCGAATCGCGCCATCCACAGCAATGCGTTCGCCCGGACGCACCACGACCAGATCGCCGATCTGCACATTAACCACAGCAACTTCGACTTCCTTGCCATCGCGACGCACCCGAGCCGTATCCGGGCGCAGCGCCTGCAATGCGTGGATGGCGGCAGCCGTCTCGCGTTTGGCACGTGTTTCCAGCCATTTTCCCAGCAATACCAGCGTGATCACCACTGCGGACGCCTCGAAATACAGGTGTTGCAGGGCATGACCAGCCGGCACGAACAGCAGGTAAACCGACAAACCGTACGCAGCCGATGTCCCCAGCGCCACCAGCAAATCCATGTTGCCGGCACCCGCCTTCACCGCCCTCCACCCGGCGCGATAGAAACGCCCACCGAGCCAGAATTGCACCGGCGTTGCCAGCGCCCATTGCACCCAGCCAGGCAAAGCCCAATCCTGCCCGAATAACATTCCGATCATCTGTCCAACCAGCGGCAAGCTCAATGCGGCGGCCAGTGCAACCGGCCACCATTCCGGTAACCGTGACGACGCTGCCTGGGCATTTGTGTTTTCGACAGTAGCCGCGACCTCATAACCGGCATCATGTACAGCCTGCTGCAATGATTCCAGCGGCGTCCCTGCATTGGCTTCGATACGCGCCTGTTCGGTCGCCAGATTGACGGACACCGAACGCACCCCCGGCACCTTGCTCAAGGCTTTTTCAAGCCGCCCCACGCATGAAGCACAGGTCATGCCCTGAATGCCAATATTGATTTCCTGCACGGCAACGTCGTAACCCGCCTGCTGAACAGCCGCCACCAGCTCAGTGTTGGTGACATCCTTGCTGGCGGTGATACTGGCTTGCTCGGTAGCGAGATTCACGCTGACATCAGTGACTCCGGGTACTTTGCGCAGACTTTTTTCCACCCGCGCCACGCATGAGGCGCAAGTCATCCCCGCGATTTTCAGTCGTTGTTCCTGTGTGGCCTGCTGAACCGGGCTAGTCGCTGCTGGCATGGCTGACTCCTGATAATGACTGTTTGATGTTCATGTTAAACCTTACCATAATGGGAAAGTCCAGTTTTTTCGACTAACCGACAAAACGGCCATACTGGCAAAGCAGCATGATTCGACTAACATAAAGATAATCCAGCATCCGTTGCAGCTCAACATTGTTGACCTGCGCCAGTAATGCGCCGCATCAAAATCCCCTTATCGAGATCATCATGACCAACCGACTTGCCCAGGAAACCAGCCCATACTTACAACAGCATGCCGAAAATCCCGTCGACTGGTATCCATGGAGTGAGGAAGCGCTGCGTCTTGCACGCGAACAGAATAAGCCGATTCTGTTATCGGTCGGCTATTCCGCCTGTCATTGGTGCCATGTGATGGCACATGAATCGTTCGAGGATGCGGAAGTCGCAGCGGTCATGAATGAACATTTCATCAATATCAAGGTGGATCGCGAAGAACGTCCCGATCTCGATCACATCTATCAAACTGCTCATTACATGCTGACTCAGCGCAATGGCGGCTGGCCTCTGACGCTATTTCTTACGCCGGATCAAACGCCATTTTTCGGGGGTACCTATTTCCCCAAACAGGCGCGCCACAATCTGCCCGGTTTCATATCCTTGATGGAGCGCGTGACAGAAATTTACCGCACACGTCAGGAAGATATCAGCACCCAGAACGCTTCACTGCTGCAGGCTTTTGAGGTTACGCTGCCCGCCTCTCCGCACGACCTACATCACTTCGGCATCGAGCCGATGAACGATGCATGCAAAGCCTTGCAGCAATCTTTCGACTCCATTCACGGCGGCTTTGGCAATGCACCAAAATTCCCGCGCCCCACGGATATGGAATTTTTACTTCGGCACGCGGCACGACAACAAGATCCGAATGCGCGCCATATGGCATTGCATACCCTGCGTAAAATGGCCGATGGCGGTATTTATGACCAGCTGGGCGGCGGCTTCTGCCGTTACAGCGTGGATCAGCGCTGGGCCATTCCGCACTTCGAAAAAATGCTGTACGACAACGGGCCGCTACTCGCGCTCTACACCGATGCGTTTGTGCTCACACATGCAGCTGCCTTTCAGCGCGTCGCATCCAGTATCGCAAACTGGGTGATGCGCGAGATGCAGTCATCTCAGGGCGGTTACTATTCCAGCCTGGACGCGGATTCAGAACACGAGGAAGGCAAGTTTTATGTATGGACACCACAACAGGTCAGCGAGCTTTTAAGCGAGGAGGAATATGCCATAGCGGCCCCTTACTATGGCCTTGATCGGCCCCCCAATTTCGAGAACAAGCACTGGAACCTGATTGTGAGCCAGCCGTTGGCCACGATTGCAGAAGCACATCAGCAACCCCTGCAACAGCTTGAACAACTGTTAAACAGTGCACAGCAAAAACTGCTCTCAGCACGTGCCGAGCGGATACGGCCGGGTCGCGACGAAAAAGTCCTGGTGAGCTGGAATGCGCTGATGATCAAAGGCATGGCACGTGCCGGCAGAATGCTGGATGAGCCGACATGGATCGTCTCGGCACAGCGCGCGGTGGATTTCATCCATGCCGGCATGTGGCGGAACGGTCGTCTTCTGGCGACCAGTAAGGACGGTAAAGCGCATCTGAATGCTTATCTGGATGACTATGCGTTCATGCTCGACGCCCTGCTGGAATTGCTGCAGGCACAGTTCCGTCTGGTCGATCTGGAATTTGCACGTGAGCTGGCCGATGTACTGCTGGAGCAATTTGAGGATCACCAGTCAGGCGGTTTTTTCTTCACCAGTCACGACCACGAACAGCTTATCCATCGCCCCAAACCCGGCCATGACAATGCCATGCCGTCCGGCAACGGCGTCGCCGCATTTGCTTTGCAGCGTCTCGGATACCTGCTTGGCGAAGCGCGCTACCTGAACGCCTCAGAGCGCACGCTCAGGCTTTATTACCCGGCACTGACGCAGCAGCCAGCGGGGTATACCAGCCTGTTAATGACACTGCAGGAACACCTCACCCCGCCACAAATCATTATCCTGCGCAGCCCACCTGGGCAAAGCGACGCCTGGCGCCGCCAACTGTTCCAGCATTACGCCCCGGATAAGCTGATCGTGGCACTGGAGGGTGAACTAGTCGGGCTGCCGGCAGCACTGGCCAAAACTCTGTTGCCTGAAGTCAGCGCCTATCTCTGCCAGGGAACACAATGTTCATCCCCACTGCATGATTGCAAACAACTGCTGGCTGAAAATTTTCAAAACCAATAAATCCAACGATACAATTGTTCAACCTGTTCAACTCGCTGGGCTGCGTTAGCACATCCATCACTCCTTGGAACTAACACATACGGGGGCCGTCATACTGGAACGGAAAGAGAATTTCTCCGCAGACCCTCACACACCTGCGCAAATTTTGCGCCTCCCATCACAGTGGACTTGTCCAACGATCGCATTCCCATCCCAAGGAGCACCCAAAATGAAAAAACCATTGCATTTCTCAAGTATTCTATTCGCAGGTCTGATTGCAGCAGTAACTTTTCCGGCGTATGCACAGAATGATATGGGCACCGCATCATCGCAAATTCTGGTGGGGACTTTTCCCGCACCGCCCAAAGGTGCCGGGCCCGGCAAGTTGACCATGATGTCTTTGCCTGATGGCGCTGTCCGGGTGGTCGATTTCGGCAAAGCTGGCACCCCTGATGGCAACAGCTTTTATGTTGCTGCCGATACCCACAATCATCAACTTTTTGTCCCTACGGTAGCGGGTACGACGCAGGTTATTGATCTTCGCAGCGGAAAACTGGTACGACACTTCAGGAGCATTTCGGGCGGCCGTGTCGCGATTGTTTCGCCTGATCACAGCCTGGTTTTTGTGCTCTCGGGTAAAGCGCTTGCCGCCTATTCTACTGTTGACGGCACCCAGCGTTATCAAGTCCCGGTTGGTGGCAATGCGATGGCATTCAATACCGATGGCAGCCACTTGTATGTGGGTGGCAATATGAATGAAAGCATTGCCGACATTGACCCCACCACCGGCCATGTCATCGACACAATCCCCATTGGTAACTCGGGCGATCTGGCGTGGGCGCATGGCGTGCTTTTTTCTGCAAATATCAAAAGTGGCGTCATGAGTGCGTACAAACCCGAGACCCAGCATATTTACAGAATAGCCACCAACGAAGTGGACCCCAATTTCGCCTAGAGCAAGATTCCTGCTGCCACCGCAGGATTCATGCAATTGGCCGTTAGTCCGGACCAGAACACTGTCTATGCTGCCGGCTTCTCTGGGCACATCCTGCGCTTTTCTTCAGCCGATCCGACTTATTTGGGCCAGGTAAAAGTATCCGTAGGCAAGGCCGGCCCCAACAGACTCAGTGGTCTTGCCATGATGCCGAAAACGGATCAGGCCATTACCACCATTGAAAATCGCCGTGAATCCGTGATCGTTGATCTGCACAATGGCAAAGTACTCAAACACCTGC
>JBDSHM010000527.1:0-4774 GCA_039918495.1 Sulfuriferula sp.
TTTTACGTTTTTCACTGAGCGCTTGCAGGGACGGCTGGGTCTCGATTACACCGCCTCCAATACCCTGGAGATCGTTGCCGGCAAACTGAGTGGTCGTGTGCTCGGGAAGATTGTTGACGCGCAAGCCAAAGCAGATCATCTCAATCGCATCCGAACCGAATTGGGGCTGGAACCAGCGCAGGTTGTCGCCATGGGAGATGGTGCAAACGATCTGAAAATGATGGACGCAGCTGGTTTATCCATTGCATATCGCGCCAAGCCCATAGTACAGGCGCAGGCGAGTTATGCATTGAATTTCAGCGGGCTGGATGCCGTCATCCCTCTGCTTGGCACCCTCTAGCGAATCAGGCAGGAGATGTAACGCAAGTGCCAGAAGTTGATCAGGGTTTGCACAAGGCTTGAGCATGTTCGGGTTTGTGTATCCAGTTCCCCTGTACAAAATCCACCCCGATTTCTTTTAATTTCAGCAATACACGCTCACTGTCCACGAATTCGGCAATGGTCAGCAATCCCATTTGATGTCCGATTTTATTGATGGCTTCGACCATCGCCAGATCAATGGCATCGTCAGCCATGTCCTTGACAAAAGCCCCATCGATTTTCAGATAGTCCACATTCAGGTTTTTCAGATAATTGAGCGATGACAACCCGCTGCCAAAATCATCCAGCGCGAAACGGCAACCCAGTAATTTGAGTTCCTTGATAAACGTATTCGCCGCGCCCAGATTGGTAATTGCAGCAGTTTCGGTAATTTCGATACACAATGTCCGTGCCAATACCGGATTGGCTTCGAGATGGGTTTTCAAATACTGCACGAAGCCTGCATCACACAAAGAGGCTCCCGACAGGTTGATAGCCCAGGTTTGCAATTTATCAACATCAGGTGCGATATATGCCTCGCAAAGCCTGAAGCTGTTCTCCATTACCCAGCGATCCAGCATGGGCATCAAATGGTATCGTTCAGCCGCAGGAATAAACGCCATCGGCAGGATGCATTGGCCGGTTTCATCAATCATGCGGAGCAGCAACTCCACATGCAGCCCCTCCTGTTCTGTGTTCTGCAAGGGTTTGATCTGCTGGAAATAGAGCTGCAGACGATTTTCAGCGATGGCAAGATGGATGCGATTGACCCATTGCATCTCACTGCGGCGCTTGGCGAGTTCACTGTCTTGCATTTGATAAAGGTGAATGCGATTACGGCCATGATCCTTGGCTGCATAACAGGCTGCATCCGCAGCGGTAAGCAAACTGACGACGTTATCGCTTTCATGGTTGATCATGACAATACCAATACTGACACCGACCATGAAGCTTTTTTCACCTACACTGAAGCGAAAATCCTGCACGGTTTTGCGCATGGTTTCTGCCAACTCCAAGGCTTTATCCTGAGGGCAATTTTCCAGTAGCAGACCGAATTCGTCTCCTCCCAGACGGGCCAGCGTATCGCGTTCGCGGACTTCCTGTTGCAGATGCAGGGTCAGCTGACGCAATAGCTCATCCCCCGCCACATGACCGCAGCTATCATTGACGATCTTGAACTGATCCAGATCCATGTAACACAGGGCATGTTCCCTGGCCTGATGTTGCGCGCTGGATAATGCACGTTCCAGTCTGGCTTCGAATTCGCGGCGGTTGATCAGCCCGGTGAGCATATCGTGACTAGCCTGATAGCTGAGTTTGGCAGTTGCCTGGAGAACCTGTTCCTGCAAATTGTCATGTGCCTGGTGCAGCTTGCTGACCATGCCGTTAATACCGTTTTCCAGGATGCGTAACTCGTCGTCGTTACCGTCCAGTTGTACGCGTACATCCAGATTGCCCTTGCCAATTTTGTCTACAGCACTCGCCAGCTTCATGATGGGTACCGTGATGTCTCGCCCCAAGCGAAGCGCCAGTAACGCTGTGGCAATCAGTGCGGCAATGGTCAGCAGTGCGGCGCTGCGCAGCACCACATTCTGCCGTTCCAGCGTCGCGGAACGGGACAACTCTATCGCAACGTAACCCAAAGGAACGATATTCTTGGGCTGAACCGCCGCAGTAGATGGTGAAGTCAACGCGTAATCATTAATCTGAATCTCAGTCTGTCTGATCGGCATCCGGAAAAATAATGAATCAGATCGAGAGATGACGGCGGCTGTATTTGTCAGGCTGGAAACAGGTAGGTTGCCGGGTTGAAAATTTGCCAGCTTGCTCAGCTTAAGACGCTTGCTGGCCAGTACCTTGCCGGTACGGTCCATGATGTATACCGAATTGACATCCGGTTCGGCAAGGGCCGAATCCGCCAATCGCTGCAGTATCTGGTTATTACCGGAAAACACGCCATACTCACATGCAGGTGCCAGGTGCCGGACAATAGCCATGCCACGCGCACGCAGTGCCTGGTCCAGATCAGTGATACGTGACAGCGTGAAAAAGTAACCCAAGGAGATTGCCAGCAGTGTGGCTGGCAAAAGCGCCAACAGCAATACTCGTCGACGTATGCTTGATTTCATCATTGCTCCTGCCCCCAACGTTGCAATGCTTGTTGCAACACCATCTCGTCTGGTACGGAGATATTCAGCGAACGCGCTACCTGCTGGTTGATACTCACCGTAAAATATTTAGGATATTGTGGAACAGGTAAGCGAGCTGTACCGAGGCTGCGTGATGCCACTTCTGCGGCCTGATAGCCAATCTGCTGAGGTTTGGAATACAGCCCCATAATTGCGCCGGCACGAACCAGTGCTTCGGAATAACCGATCAAGGGAACGTGATAATGGTAAGACGTGAGCAATACGCCTTGAATATCGTTTTTGTTATATAACAACGGATCTGGCAGTATCAGTAGCAGATCGCTGGAGGCTAGTAAATGTTCCAGAGACGGTACAATTTCATCCGCATTTGAAATCAGTTCACCGTTAACCTGCATTTTTTGTGATTTGGCTGATGCCAAAAGCGCTTCAAGTTTCAACCGGTTTTGTTCACGCAATAATACGCCCACTCTTCGGCGCGCCGGGAAAGCCAGCCGAATCAGGGCAAGCTGACGTGAATAGGGTTGATCAAGATAAATGGCACTGATTGGCCTGCGGACTTCGTTGGCTGATAAAACCAATGCATCAAAGCTGTCTTTAGGCACCAACACGGCCAAAACCGGGACGCGTGTATTCAGCGCTAGCGCTGCCCGGGTTGCCCTCATTCCAACACTAATCAGCAAACGTGTATCTGCCGATATGGCACTTTCTGCATGTTCCAGTGAAGGCTCAATGGCAACCTGAACCGCAGGACGTTCTTGTTGGAGTTCTGCACGAAAAGTATCCGCAACTTCTTGATAGGGCGCATTTGTTTCGCTCATCAAAACCAATACGCCTGCAGCCCACGATGGTGTGCTGATAAACAAACTGACAACCGATAGCAATATCAGTCTGTATGCCATCAACCAACTCCAAGCGGTAGTGGCATGGGAGATGGAAATCGCAGAAGAAAGATACACTTGACCGATTTTAGGAGAAAGGTCATTTATCCTACAGGAGCGAGCGCCACAAGCTGGTTTTGTGACTTTCCTGTTCCAGCAGAGTGAGTTCAGCATCATGCGCAGCTAATTCAAACTGATTAGCCTGAATAATTTTTATGGGAGCATGTATCCCTCTGGCGTGATGGCCAAGCTGCGCAGGTTTGGTTTCAACCTCCATCATCAGGCTTTCCTGACCCCGCGTCATTCCCAGATAAACGGCGCCTAATAACTCGGCATCAAGCAAGGCTCCGTGCAAAGTCCGACTGGTATTGTCCACTTCGTAGCGTCTGCACAGCGCATTCAGATTATTTTTTTGGCCAGGGTGCAGATCTTTGGCTAATTTCAACGTGTCGATCACATCCGAATAATAGTCGCTCATCAGCGGTCGATTCAGACGCTGCAATTCGGCATTGAGAAAACCCAGATCGAATGGCGCATTATGAATGACTAATTCCGCGCCTTGAAAAAACGCAATCATCTCATCCACAATATCGACAAAAAGCGGCTTGTCCTGCAGGAATTCACTGCTCAGACCATGCACTTGTTGTGCGCCAGCGTCAATATCGCGTTGAGGATTAAGATAGCGATGAAAATGGTTACCAGTCAGGCGCCGGTTGATCATCTCCACACCGGCTACTTCAATAATGCGATGTCCTTGCTTCGGGTCGAGGCCGGTCGTTTCAGTATCGAGAAATATTTGTCTCATTGATGGTAGTCCGCCTGCTTGCTATGGTTACTGTACTGACAGTACGCCCTGATTGGCGAGTGCGTCGGCGCGTTCATTGCCGGGATGTCCATTATGACCTTTTACCCATAGCCACTCGATCTGATGCTGGCTGGCAAGCTCATCCAGACGTTGCCACAAATCTACGTTCTTGACGGGGCTGTTGCCGCTGGTGCGCCAACCGCGTCTTTTCCAGTTGGGCAACCATTCAGTAATTCCTTTTAATACATATTGCGAATCCGTATGGATGCATACCCGGCTATTGCGTTTCAGGCTTTGCAAGGCTTCGATGACAGCGGTTAACTCCATACGGTTATTGGTGGTGAGCAGTTCTCCCCCAACCAGTTCCTTGCGATGTTCACCACATACCAGCAATGCCCCCCAACCGCCGACCCCAGGATTACCTTTACACGCACCATCAGAATAGATATTGATGACGGCCAAGTTACTGTCATTCATTAGGATGTTTTAACTTTCTGTATTGATTCAAATTCACTACATTTCGTGCGGCAGGAGCAAGTGCCGCCGATTTGACTGCCGGTTCGCGCCATTTGGGTGTAATC
>JBDSHM010000528.1:0-5134 GCA_039918495.1 Sulfuriferula sp.
GGCATTCGAGTATGTCTCGGCACGCGCCCCGGATGGCGGCATCAATGTCGCGTTGTACACACCGCAGGCGCTGAAGGGAAGTAAGCCCGTATTCCAGGAAGCCTGGTTATGCGAACTGACCGGCGAACGTGTCAGCTTTCATGCCGCTCACAGCCGCGCCCTGCTGACCTTTCCCATCGAGATGTTTCTGGTAGCGGGCAAGTTGCCACAGGCGGCGAATTAAGATTCAGCCAATGTCTGCGCGCTGTGCCAACCGCCACCCTGCCAGCAAACCAATCCCTACCAGTACCAGCGCGCCGAATCCGGTCGCCGCTGCGACGACTGAAATGCCCGATTTAATCAGCAGCACATACACGCCTATCATCAGCAACATGGTCAGGTTCTCGAAAAAATTCTGCACCGCAATAGCGTGGCCGGCACCGACGGTTTCATGACCGCGTTCCTGCAGCAGCGCATTCAACGGCACCACATAAAACCCGCCACAGGCACCGATCAGGACAAGCATGGCTATGGTGGTTGGCATGCTGGTGACATGCGCGAACACCATGATCAGCAGACCGATGGCGATACCGGCGGGCAGCGCGCGGTTGACATTGCTCAGGTTGACGAAGCGCGCTGCGGCAGCGGCACCGAGCGCGATGCCAATGGCGACGACACCGCTCAGGGTGGCGGGCACCGTGTTGTCAGTGATGAGCAGGGCGACCGGTACCCACGCCACCAGCAAAAAGCGCAAGGTGCTGCCCGCACCCCAGAATATGCTGGTCCCGAGCAGCGAAAAACGTGCGTCGCGGTTGCGTATCAGAGTATGCAATGCACGGGCGAAATCCTTTACCAGCACGACAGGCGAGAGCTGCGTCAGCGGATGCTCTGCCGGAAGGCGCGGAATCAGCAGGTTGGACAGCGTCGCCAGCAGGTAGACGCCCACCACGCTAGCCAGCGCGCCCTGCACCGACCAGTCCGCCAGCATGCCGCCCAACACCGCGCCGAGCAGAATGGCGACGATGGTCGAGCCTTCGATCAGGCTGTTGGCCTTGACCAGCATTCCGGCACTGACCAGTTCGCGCAGAATGCCGTATTTGGCAGGTGAATACGCAGCCGCGCCGATTCCCACCAAGCTATACGCCAGCAGCGGGTGCGTGCCGGACAGCATGAGGGCTGCGCCGATCAGTTTCATTGCATTGGCCAGCAACATGGCGCGGCCCTTGGGAATGTGATCGGCAAACGGCCCGACAAACGGCGCCAGCAGGATGAAGGCAAGCACAAAGGCTTCCTGCAGCATGGGCGTTTGCCACGCTGCCGCCTGCTGCGATTTGAGCAGTGCGATCGCCGCGAACAGCAGGGCATTATCCGCCAGGGCGGACAGAAATTGCGCAGCCAGCACGGCCACCATGCCGCGCGAGAATAGCTTGCCACCCTTGAAGTTCGGAATGGTCATGCGGACTTCCTTTCAAAAAAACGACGTGTCTCAAATACGCTGGCCGGGAATTGATGCTGCCCCGAGTGCAGCAAGCGTTTCAGTACAAAATCGAACAGCAGCGGATTGTGCGTCCTGATTTGCTGCAATAGCGGCACGGCGGCAGGATCAAGCAACCCCCTATTCGCCATGTCGGTCGCAGAGAACAACGGCATGACGCCGGGCAAGGGATAATCGGAGCCATTGAGCAGGCGCGGATGCCAGTCATCGCGCTGCAATACGGCCTTGAGCGCCCAGGCCCGATTAAGCTGGGTCAATGCAGAAATATCGGCGTGGAGTTTATCCGCATAGCGCGGCTCGTCCATCATGCGGGCGAACAGCTCATAACTGCGCACGCGCGGGCCATTCGGACCCCGATCAATATCCTGGTCGTCGCCATCCGAAGCGCAGTGGGCGACAACGACCCGCACGCCATGATCCATTGCTCGCCGCAAGCGTAATGGATTACCAAAATCCTGATTGCCGCCCTGCACTGCCAGCTCGCGTCCGGCATGACTGATGATGGGGATATCGATTGCCGCCAGCGCTTCGTAAAATTGATCGCAGCGAGGCGAATTCGGGTCGATACCCATGGCCGACGGCAACCATTTGATCGCACGTACGCCGTCTCTGATTGCCAACTGCAGCGCCTCGACACAATCGACACGATAAGGATGGATGGAGGCCGCCCACTCAAAAGCGGCAGGATGGGCGTGAGCAACCTGTGCCGCATACTGGTTGGAAATGTAAAAAACAGAGCGTTGTTTGTCCGCATTGCCTGCCTCGTCATGAAACAGATCGAAAGCGAACAACAGCGCTTTGAAACCCGCAGGCATCGCTTCAATCTGTTGCAGCACCCTGGCTACATAGCTTGTATCAAGCTTGCCTGGGGTGTCATTCACACAGGCGGCGTTCATATAAAATGATTTCTGCAGGTACAACAACGGATGCCCCAGACTGTTCATGTCCGGGTTAAACCATGCGCCATTGCCGCCATCGCCTTCCCCTACCAAATGAACGTGGCTATCCCAAACCAGCGCTGGGTCCAACCCTGCCCATACCGGGCGCATCAACGGATGATGGGTAACCGCTTCCGGCAGGCCAGCGAGACATGGGTTGGTGAAGCCCTGTTCCGGCCAATATTTCCACGCTGCCATGCCTGCGGCACCCAAGCCTAACGCCCCCAGTGCCCCGATGAATTCACGGCGTTTCATTACGCAGCTTCCGCCATCTGTTTGAGGGTGACGTAATCGATCTTGCCTGTACCGAGCAGCGGCAATCCAGCCACCTGCATGATCTTGCGGGCGATCGCCAGCTCCGGACTGCCGAGCTGGCGCGCGGCGTTCAGCAATGCTTCACGGCTCAAAGCCGGATCGGTTGTGAACAGCAGTATATTTTCGCCGCGTTGCGCATCGGCTTGCGTGGTGGCAGCGTGCTGACCGCCCGGTGAAGCCAGATTGGCAATCTGTTCCACCACTTCCAGCGACACCATTTCCCCGGCAATCTTGGCAAAGCGCTTGACGCGGCCGAGGATATTCACGAAGCCGTCCGCATCGATCTCCACAATATCGCCAGTGCTGTACCAGCCATCTACTGGCGGTTTCAGTACACCGGGGTGATCGAACAGGTAATAGCCATGCATCACGTTGGGACCGCGCACGCTGAGCAAACCGCCCCGAGTAATTCCGGGCACGCTTTCCAGTCTTGATTCCAGACCCGGCAGCAGTGGGCCAACGGTGCCCGAGCGGCAGGCCATGGGCGTATTGACTGCCAGCACCGGCGCGCATTCCGTGGCACCGTAACCTTCCAGAATGCGGATTCCGAATTTTTCCATCCAGGTTTTGCGTACTTCTTCGTTGAGTTTTTCCGCCCCGGCCACGACATAACGCAGCTTGTAAAAATCGTAAGGGTGCGCGAAGCGGGCGTAGTTGCCGAGAAAGGTGCTGGTTCCGAATAGCACGGTGCAGTTACGGTCGTAAATAATCTCGGGGATGATGCGATAGTGCAGTGGCGACGGATAAAGGAACATTTTCGATCCCGTCACCAGCGGCATGATGCCCCCGCAAGTGAAACCGAAGGCGTGAAACAGTGGCAGCGTGACCATGAACTTGTCGGATGGCGAGAAATCGACCACTGCACGAATCTGCGCGATATTGGCCAGAATACCCCGATGCGTATGCACCACGCCCTTGGGTTTGCCTTCCGATCCGGAAGTGAACAGCACGACGGCGGGATCATCTGCTCCGCCTTGCGGCACAGCCAGCGCAGGCAGCCAGCGGGCAAAACCCATCAGCCATATCTTGTCCCATACACTGAACTGCGCACGCAGATCTTCCAGATAAACGATATTGATATTTTCCAGTCCGGCCACAGCGGGTGCCAGTTTGGCCGTCTCGATAAAGCGGCGCGAGGTGATGAGGGTGCGCACCCCGGCTGCAATACAGGCGTTCTGCATCCCTGTGCTACCGGCCGTATAGTTCAGCATGGCAGGGATGCGCTGCATGGCGCTCATGCCAAAAATCAGGCAAATGGTATTGGTGACATTGGGCAGCATCACGCCGACATTCTCGCCCGGGATGCTGACCTTGCTGACCAGACGCCCCAGTGCCAGACTCTTTTTCAGCAGCTGTCCGTAGGTCTCCTCCGTCTGCTGCATATCTTCCAGCAGGCGCGTACCACGTCCATGAATCCGGATCGCATCGAGAAAAGCGCTGAACAGGGTTTGCACCGGATGCGAGGCGAACAGCATTTCCTGCATGGTGCGACGCATCGCCTCTCCCGCCATGCGGCGGCGCAATTTGGCGCTGGGCGCATCCGGCATGGCGATCGTGGTGGTGGGCAGAATGGAAAGCGTGATCTTGGGAAAAAGGCGGCGCGGGTGGTTGCCGGACAGGCGACTGAAGTAGGAACGTGCCGCCCCGTCCAGCCGTACCGGAAGAATGGTGGCGCCGGTTTTGGCGGCGACAAAGCCGGGACCATCATAGACTTTCATCAAACTGCCGGTCATGGTTATACGGCCTTCCGGGAAAATGACCACGGGTTCACCGGCCTCCAGCAAACGGATAACCCTCTTCATCGCCAGCGGGCTGGTGGGGTCCACCGCCAAGTGCGGTATGCGGGATAGCAGCAGGCGGAAAAGCGGATTGTTCAACACCGTGGTATGCACTACAAAAGTTGCGCGTATCGGTAAAAACAGTCCCAGCAACAGGCCATCCAGAAACGATTGATGATTGGCGATAACCAGCAGCTTTCCGGTTTCCGGCAGATTGACGCGACCATGAACTTCAACCCGGAACAATATCCTGCATAGCAGGCGCAATAATGTTTTCAAGATTTTCTCCCCTTCTTGTTGCCGTTCAACTATTGTTTTTGACGTAATCCAGAACCCGCTGCAAAGTCGCGGCAATATTTTGCTTGTCGACCCAGAAATACACTTCCTTGCCCAGCTTTTCACTTTGCAATGCCCCGGCCTGGCGCAAGATTTTAAGATGATGCGACACGGCGGTTCGGCTCAGCGTAGAGGCGGCTACAATCTGCGTTACATTGAGCCGCTCGCCGGGCTGGAACGTAAGTAGAATGCGTTGCCGCTGTTCGTCGCCGAGTGCGACGAACATGCCGGAAACATCTTTCCACTCGTCGGGTAATGCCTGAATGAGATCGGTATACATGACTATATGTTTA
>JBDSHM010000529.1:0-2219 GCA_039918495.1 Sulfuriferula sp.
TTGAGCAAAGACAAGACACCCCCTGCTACCGACCTGAAAATCAGATAAAAAACGAAATAGAATGGATAACCGGATAGTCCCAGTACGCGTCCGAATCCGCGGTTGTATAAACGCGCCCGTGAAAACGCCTTGTCATCCATTTCCACCAAGGGTTCAGGGTGGAATATGCGCAGACTTGGGTCATAACGTACATACATCGGTGCCTGAATCACACGCAGCAGAAAGTTCACTTCCTCACCTGCACCCCACCGCGTACCCGCACCCACGCCCAGCGCTTCATTAAATTTTCCGGCACGAGCAACTGCCTCGGCACGCAAAAAAATCGTGTATGACGTGGCGCTTTTCCAGACATTGAAGCGGTCCACCGTTAATACCTGATCCGACCAGCGTCCCTGTGACGACACACCGTTTCCATCCACGCTGCAGCCTGTCAAACCTTGCAATCGCAAATCGGCCTGAAACTGTTTGACTACAAACTCCAGAACATCGGGCTTGTACCAACAGTCGTCGTCAGGAAAGGCAACCAGCTCGCCCTGGATGTGCTGCAAGCCCACATTTCTTGCGCGTGACAAGCCTTTTTCCGAGCGCAGATACACAAACTCCAGTTGGTCGCGGAACTGCTCTACCAACTTGACCACCCGGTCATCCTCGTTCTGGTCAACCACGATCACTTCAAAGTTTTTATAAGACTGATTTGCGAGCGAGTTGAACAAACGTTCAATCTCAACGCTGCGACCCAGCGTTGCCATTACAAGCGAAAACTTCATGATCTGTCTCCATCAGCAACCGTATCCACAATGCGCCACAATTTTGCCGCCGAGATCTTCCAATCGAACAGGGCAACACGCTCGGCACCGCGCGCAATCATTTGACGGCGTGCGGCTTCGTCCAAGGCCAACGTATTGAGGCCATCGGTAATCTCGGCTATTGAATAGGGATTCACCAGCAATGCAGCGTCACCCGCAACTTCAGGCATTGAAGAGACATTGGAAGTCATTACAGGCACTCCCGATGCCATGGCTTCGACAATAGGTAAGCCGAATCCTTCATATAAAGAAATATAGGCGACACCCAAGGCCCCCCGGTAAAGTTTCGGCAGATCCGGAACATCCAGCCACCCACAAAAATGGATCTTGTCGGCGATTCCCCAGGCTGCAGACAGCGAATGCAGGCCCGCGTCCATATTGCCAGTCAATACCAGATGAATTCCCTTTTTTGGTAACTGCGAACGCGAATACGCCTCCAGCAACCTGGCCAGATTCTTATATGTTCGATGATTACCCGGATAGAGCACATAAGGATAAGGCAGGTCTAGCGTTTCGGTGTTGGCGGCATAATGCGGACAAACACCATTCAATACCACATGCACCTTATTCGCTGCCATTTTGGACCAGGCCAGAAAAGTATCGCGCGTGAATTCAGACACACAGATAATCGCGGCACAACGCCGATAAAGCGGTTTCAGCACAACATCGTAATAAGCACGATGCAGGCGGCTATAAAATAAACGGTGCGTTAAATCATGCACAGTCACGATCGAAGGGATATGCGACAACAGGGGGGGCACGAAACCCGGGTTCCAGAACACGCCGTCGCGAAGCGGTTGCAATGCACGGGACAACTTTATCGGGGCACCCGGACTGCCCAGGCTTCCAGTCAAATTCAAATCGACAAGGCGAACATGCGATGGCGCGGCGGCACGGCATGCCTCTTGGACTTTGGCGATACCAGTCATACGCGGCCAGCGCAAATCCGCATAGACTTTATAAGCAGGGTGTGAGGGAGTCATGACCAACGGCCTCTATTATCGGATATTGAGCTCGCTACCCAATTCTGCAGCCCCTGGGCAACCAGAAATCCAAGATACAAATAAGTTACTTCGGATTGATGTAGCGGATTGATCAGTGACCATGCAGCAATGGGCAGTAATAAACTAATGGAGCGCAGGCCAATCCCGAGAAAAAAAACCGCCCAGAAAATCAGCCCGGGTATGCCTGCGATCAGCAACAAATCGAGCGGTGCAGAAAATATGGAATTCACACCAGCGCCCAAGCCTTTGATGGCAAACCACAGATTGGTAAAATGCGCTTCAACAAATCCGAAACCGTAGCCCAACCAATTTTCGGAAAGTAATTGCATACTTTGCAGGAATGCCAAACCGCGCTCATCTTGCAGACGCACTTGTAGCAAGTGACCTGACAGCTGGCTGCCGAAAAGCC
>JBDSHM010000530.1:0-5859 GCA_039918495.1 Sulfuriferula sp.
GAACGAAAAAGAGGAAATCGATTACCCGCGCATGGAAGCACGTGCCCGTGAGCACAAGCCCAAGCTCATCATAGCCGGTGCCTCGGCATACTCCCTGCGTATCGATTTTGCCCGCTTCGCCAAAATCGCCAGGGAAATCGGCGCCATCTTCATGGTCGACATGGCCCACTATGCGGGCCTGATCGCGGCAGGCGTGTATCCCAATCCGGTGCCGCACGCGGATGTGGTGACATCAACCACGCACAAAACCCTGCGCGGTCCGCGTGGCGGCATCATTTTGATGAAAGCCGAACATGAAAAAGCCATCAACTCCGCTATCTTTCCGGGCCTGCAGGGCGGTCCGCTGATGCATGTCATTGCCGGCAAGGCCGTGGCGTTCAAGGAAGCCATGGGCAAGGATTTCAAACAATACCAGGAACAAGTGATCGACAATGCGCGCGTGATGACGAAAGTACTGCAGGAGCGCGGTCTGCGCATTGTTTCAGGCCGTACGGAATCGCATCTGTTTCTGGTCGATTTGCAATCCAAAAATCTCACCGGCAAGGAAGCTGAAGCCGTGCTCGGACGGGCGCATATCACCGTGAATAAAAATGCCATTCCCAACGATCCGCAAAAACCTTTTGTCACCTCCGGCATCCGCATCGGTACGCCGGCGATGACCACACGCGGCTTCAAGGAACTGGAGGCCGAGCAACTGGCTCATCTGATTGCCGACGTACTTGATGCGCCGAGTGATGAAGCGGTCATTGCGCGGGTTGCCGCTGTTGCACAGGCCATGTGCAAAAAATATCCGGTATACGGATGAAGCGGTTGCGGACAGCCATCACAGGCTGTCCGCAGTCAACCTTATTCGACCACTGAAATGTTTTCATGAAATGTCCATTCTGCAGCGCATTCGACTCCCAGGTCGTGGATTCGCGCCTATCCGAAGCCGGTGATTCGATTCGCCGGCGGCGCCGTTGCACGTCTTGCGACAAACGCTTTACCACCTACGAAACCATAGAATTGCGTCTGCCGCAGGTGGTCAAGAGCAATGGCGTACGCCAGGAATTCAACCAGGAAAAACTGCACGAGGGTTTTCGACGCGCGTTGCACAAGCGCCCGGTGCCAACCGAATACATGGATGCCGCCATTGATCGCATCGTCAAACAGGTTCTATCGCTGGGTGAACGCGAATTGCTTGCGCGCCAGATTGGCGAGATGGTGATGAACGAGTTAAAGCGACTGGACAAGATTGCCTACATTCGCTTTGCTTCGGTATACAAAAGCTTCAAGGACGTGGATGATTTCCGCGACGTACTCAAAGACTTTGACAAATAAACCGGTGTTTTCGCAAGCAGATCACATTCATATGGCGCACGCACTGCAACTTGCAGCGCGCGGCCTGTACACCACCAGCCCGAATCCGCGCGTAGGCTGTGTGATTGTCAAAAACGACGTGATGGTGGGTAGCGGTTGGCATCAACAGGCCGGACAACCGCATGCCGAAATCCACGCACTGCGTGAGGCAGGCGAAGCGGCGCGGGGTGCCACGGCCTATGTCACGCTGGAACCATGCAGCCACCATGGCCGCACCCCACCCTGCGCCGAAGCGCTGATCGCTGCCGGCGTGGCACGTGTCGTGGTGGCTATGCAAGATCCCAATCCGCAGGTCGCCGGCAACGGCCTGGCCCTGTTGCAGAAAGCCGGCATTGCAACGGCATGCGGCCTGCTTGAAGTGCAGGCACGTGAACTCAATGTGGGCTTTATCAAACGCATGGTGATGGGGCATCCGTGGCTGCGCATCAAGACGGCGAGTTCGCTGGATGGGAAGACGGCATTGTCGAGCGGCGTCAGCAAATGGATTACCGGCGCGCCGGCGCGCCAAGATGTGCATCGCTTGCGCGCACGTTCATGCGCCATTCTGACCGGCATTGGCACCGTGCTGGCGGATGACCCGGCATTGAATGTGCGCGACATTGAAACCACGCGCCAGCCGCTCAAGGTCATCGTCGATTCGCGTCTGCAAACGCCGCCCGCTGCCAAAATACTAAGTGGCGCCCCAACCCTGATTGCCTGCGCTGAATCGGATGCCCGGCGTATCGCCGCGCTGGAAGCTGCCGGTGCAGAAATCCGCTGCCTGCCGGGTGAAGCAGGACAGGTTGATCTGGGTGCGCTATTGTCCATACTGGCACAACGCGGCATCAATGAAGTGATGACGGAAGCCGGCGCCACTCTGAATGGTGCGCTGATCAGGGCAGGATTCGTGGATGAATGGGTCATGTATGTCGCGCCGGTATTGTTGGGTGACGCGGCGCGTGGCCTGTTTACGCTGGCCGAACCGGCGCAGATGGAGACACGCCGCCAACTGACCATTCAGGATATCCGCCAGATCGGCGCGGATATGCGCATTACTGCACAATTTGAAAAGAACTGATATGTTCACAGGCATTATTCAGGCAGTCGGCAAGGTTGCCGCAGTACAAGCCAGCAAGCTGGACGCGCGGCTGACGATCGACGCGGCCAATCTGGATTTGAGCGATGTGGCACTGGGCGACTCCATTGCCTGCAACGGCGTTTGTCTCACCGTGGTGGCACTGGATGCACCGCGCTTCTCGGTGGATGTTTCGGCGGAAACGTTCCGCTGCACTGTCGGCTTTGCCGAGCACAGCCTGGTCAATCTGGAAAAGGCGTTACGGCTGTCGGATCGACTGGGCGGCCATCTGGTATCCGGCCATGTTGACGGTGTCGGCGCAGTGTCGCACTTTGCGCCGACAGGCGACAGCTTCGAACTCATTATTCGCGCTCCGCACGAGCTGGCGAAATTCATTGTCAGCAAAGGCTCGGTTACCATTAACGGCGTCAGTCTGACGGTGAACCGGGTAGACGACGACAGCTTCAGCATCAACCTTATTCCGCATACACTGGAACACACCAATCTGCATATGCTCGAACCTGCAAGCCGGGTCAATCTGGAAGTTGACATGATGGCGCGCTATGCCGAACGCATTCTTAATTATCGAGACAAAACATGAGCCTGAGCCCTATCGAAGACATTATCGCCGACCTGAAAGCCGGAAAAATGGTTGTCCTGGTGGACGAGGAGGACCGCGAAAACGAGGGCGATCTGGTCATGGCAGCCGAATTTGCCACCCCCGAGGCCATCAACTTCATGGCTACGCACGGACGCGGCCTGATTTGCCTGACGCTAACCGACGAACGCTGCAAGCAGCTCGGCTTGCGCCAGATGGTGGCCGACAACCAGACACCATACAGTACCGCGTTCACCGTCTCCATCGAGGCTGCAACCGGGGTCACCACCGGCATTTCCGCCGCCGACCGGGCGCTCACCATTCAGGCCGCTGTTGGCAAGCACGCCAAGGCCGCCGACATCATCCAGCCGGGCCATGTTTTTCCGCTGCGCGCCCAGCCCGGCGGCGTGCTGATTCGCGCCGGCCACACCGAGGCCGGCTGCGATCTGGCCGGACTAGCCGGGCTGGAACCCGCCGCCGTGATTTGCGAAATTCTCAAGAATGACGGTTCCATGGCGCGTCTGCCGGATTTGCTGGAATACGCCAAAATTCACGGTTTGAAAATCGGCGCCATCGTTGATCTGATCCATTACCGCAATCAGAATGAAAGCCTGGTGGAACGTGTCGGCAGCCGTCAGATCGAAACGGCCTATGGCGAATTTGAGCTGATTGCCTATCGTGAAAAAATATCCGGTGCGACTCATCTGGCTCTGGCCAGAGGCGACATCAATGCTGCCAGCGAAACGCTGGTACGCGTCCATGAACCGGTATCGGTGATGGATGTACTCGAAGTCGGCAGCAGCACCCACGCCTATAGTGTCAACCAGGCCTTGGCAAGAATTGCCACCGAGGGCAAGGGCGTGGTGGTTCTGTTGCACCGCCCGGAAAACGCGGCCGAGTTACTCAAACGCGCCCTGCCGGAAGCCGACACCCAGCTTCCGCAGAAATGGGATGTGCGTAATTACGGCATCGGCGCACAGATATTGAAAGACATCGGTGTAGGCAAAATGCGTCTGCTCGCTACCCAGCGTAAAATGCCTTCACTCTCCGGTTTCGATCTGGAAGTAACCGGTTACGACGACAACGCTTAAACCTGCCCACGCCTTGCTTATTTACCGGCAAGCTAAACAGTCCCTTCAGGAGAAATAAAACATGGCAAGTTACGACAATATTCCCGAGATTGAATCCAATCTCGACGGCGCAGCTTTACGTATCGGCATCGTCATGAGCCGTTTCAACATGGACATATGCGAAGGATTGCTGGCCGCCTGCACCGCGGCACTAACCAAACGCGGCGTAAAAACCGACAACATGCTGCTTGTTACCGTGCCGGGCGCGCTGGAAATTCCGCTGGTGCTGCGCAAAATGGCGCTGAGCGGGAAATTTGACGCACTCGTCGCGCTGGGTGCCGTGGTGCGTGGTGATACCTATCATTTCGAAGTGGTTTCCAATGAAATGGCCAATGGCATCGCACGCATCCAGCTCGATACCGGCGTGCCCATCGCCAATGGCGTATTGACCACCGATACCGATCACCAAGCCACTTCGCGCATGTCGGTGAAGGGTGCAGAAGCCGGCGAATGCGCGATTGAAATGGCCAACCTGCTCAAGCAATTATGAGTGGCAATCGTCGCAAAGCCCGCGAATTCGCAGTACAGGGTGTATATCAATGGCTGCTCAACCACCAGCCAACCACCGATATCGTCAAGCAACTGCGCGACGACCCGGTGTATCGCAACATCGATGAACAGATGTTCCTGGCGCTACTGAACGGCGTGGTCGACGAGGCACCTGCATTGGATCAGCGGCTTGCTGCCTATCTGGATCGCAAGCCAGCAGAGCTGAGTCCGGTCGAGCACGCCATTCTGCTATTGGGCGCACAGGAACTGCTGCATCATCTGGAAGTACCCTATCGCGTCGTCATCAACGAAGCAGTCGAACTCGCCAAGATATTCGGCGGCACCGATGGTCACAAATACGTCAATGGCGTCATGGATAAGCTGGCCGCCGAAACACGCAGCGTGGAAGTAAGCGCACCGCGCCACAAGCCCTGATAGCAGGGCGCATACGATGTCTCCCGAGTTCGATCTGATTCAGCGTCATTTCACCCGTACCGCCCCGAATGCGGTATTGGGCGTGGGTGACGATTGTGCGCTGCTGCAACCCGGCGCGGGCATGCAACTGGCAATCTCTACCGATACGCTGGTCGCCGATGTGCATTTTTTTGCCGATACCGATCCCCACAAACTCGGCTGGAAAAGCCTGGCCGTCAACCTGTCCGATCTCGCTGCGATGGGTGCGACGCCACGCTGGGCGACGTTGGCGCTGACGCTGCCGGAAGTGGACGATGATTGGCTGGCGGCGTTCGCCGACGGCCTGTTTCGCTGCGCCGATCAATATGGCGTGAGTCTGGTCGGCGGCGACACCACACGCGGTGCCTTAAGCCTCACCTTTACCGTCATCGGCGAGGTGCTCCCCAATCAGGCGCTGCGCCGCGACGGCGCCCAACCGGGCGATGAAATCTGGGTATCGGGTACGCTCGGGGATGCCGCATTGGCCTTGGCCGTGTTGCAGGGGCGGGCCAATTTGACGACCTCCGACCTGGCAACGCTGGCCTTGCGCCTGTATACCCCAACGCCGCGTGTCGAACTGGGTCTGGCCTTGCGTGGACTGGCAAGCAGCGCAATTGACATATCCGATGGCCTGCTGGCTGATCTGGGACACATCCTGGCGCGCTCCGGCGTGGGCGCCCGCGTGGAGTATGCGCTTTTGCCATTGGGTGAAATTGTGCATGATTACGCAGCTCATCCCGAATTCGATGCCTGCGTACTCAGCGGCGGCGACGACT
>JBDSHM010000531.1:0-3600 GCA_039918495.1 Sulfuriferula sp.
TGCGTTTCTTGCAGGAACGAGTAATCGAACGCCTGGGCGGTCGTGGCGAAATTCCTGTTGATGTACGAGTAATCGGTGCCACTCACCAGAATCTGGAAAATCTGATTCAGAACGGCAGTTTCCGCCAAGACTTATATTATCGTCTAAGCGAAATCAGCGTAATGATCCCGCCACTGCGCGACCGGCAAGGCGATGCGGCACTACTCGCCCATGCTTTCCTGGAAAAATTCAGTGCTCAACAGCGTCGTACTCTGAAAGGCTTTACTGCAGAGGCCATCGAAACCATTGAGACCTACCCATGGCCGGGCAACGTGCGCGAGATGGAAAATGTTATCAAACGCGCCGTGATCATGGCCGAAGGCGCGCAAATTACTGCACAAGATTTGGGATTAAATGCCAGCAAAGCCGAATCGGAACCACTCAATTTACGTCAGGTGCGGGAAGAAGCAGACCGACGCGCTGTGATCCGTGCTTTGGGGCGCACCAATGGCAATATCGTCCAGGCTGCGGAACTATTGGGGGTAAGCCGGCCAACCTTGTACGACTTGATTAATCGCTGCGGCCTGAAATAGATATTCGGCATGCATCCTGCGGATGGCCGATAATACTGTTAGCTGGCACGTGGTAGCATAAACAAGTAATTTTGAAGGAATAAAATGAGCGCGCCGGGATTTACATATCTTCATTGAATACGGCTCTATTTGAACGAGTCGGTATGATTTTGTAGGGCCTCAAAACCATAGAACTAGGCTTGCGACATCACTGATGATGCCATCATAAAATAAAAATCCTGGAGATCCTGCTACGTGACTGACCTATTTCGACTGCCCGCTGCTCTGTTCGTAGCCTTGCTTGTTACCACTGCCTGTGGCGATTCCACATCCAAGTACCTGTCTGAAGCTAAGCAATTGCAAGCCAAAGGTGACGACAAAGCAGCCATTATCCAGTTCAAAAACGCGCTGCAAAAAGATGGCCAGAATGCAGAGGCACGTTATCTGCTGGGGATTACCTACAACCATAGCGGGAATTACGCTTCGGCCGAAAAAGAACTGCGTCGCGCGCGCGCAGCCGGATATGCGCCTGACAAGGTGCTTGTTGCACTCGCAAATGCACTTCTAGGCCAAGGGGCTTTCCAGCGTGTAATAGATGAAATCACTCTGCCTCCAGGTGCTTCCGGACAACTCAAGATGCACATCCTTGTTGCCCGTGGCAATGCAGAATTGGGTTTGAATGATCCGGACAAAGCCAGCAAGCTTTTCAATGAGGCGCTCGCCGCAGCGCCCGACGCCTCGGCCCATTTGGGACTGGCCCGTGTCGCAGCGTCCAAAGGCAAGCTTGATAACGCTCTCAGTGAAGTTGACAGTGCTTTAAAGCTTGCGCCAACAGATCGAGATGCGTGGCTAATGAAAGCTGACTTGCTGCGCTTGAAAAACCAGCCCGATACTGCACTTGCTGCTTACCGTGAAGTATTAAAAATTGACCCCTCTGACGCCACCGCTCACCTCAGCATTGCTTCGATCGAGCTGGAAAAGAACAAAATCGCAGAAGCCCGGCAGGAGATCAATACGGCTCGCAAACTCAGCCCGAACAACCTTGCCGTCCGCTATATGCAGGCCCTGATAGATTTTCGAGATGGCAAACTGGATGCAGCACGTGATAATCTGCAGGAACTACTCAAATTCGCGCCTGAATATCCGCCCGGTCTGTTGTTGTCCGCCGCTGTCAATTACGCGCAGGGCTCCTATGAGCAAGCCGCCAGTCAACTCGGCAAAGTACTCGAAAAAACCCCTGCACACGCTTACGCCCGACAACTGCTCGCCGCCACACAGGCAAAATTGGGGCAATATGCGCAAGCGCTGGCAACCTTGCAACCACTCAAGCCTGAAGAATCGAACAATCCCCAGCTCTTGTCCCTGGCTGCCGACCTTTACCTGCGTACCAATGAATTCGGCAAAGCCAGACGACTCCTTGAAAAAGCCGCCGCTATTGATCCCAAGAACGCTGCCATCCGCACGGGTTTAGGCGTCAGCCGTCTTGCCAGTGGTGACACCGAGCGCGCACTCGCCGATCTCGAATCCGCAGCGACGCTGGATGACGTTGTTGGCACACATAAAGCCGACACATTGCTGATTCTGACTCTGATGCGTGACAAACAATACGATCGCGCCTTGCAGGCCATCACTGCGCTAGACAAAAAACAACCGAATAATCCGATCACTTACAATTTGCGTGGCGGTGCCTATCTGGGGAAAAAGGACATCACCAATGCGCGTAAAAGTTTCGAACAGGCATTGGCAATCAAGCCGAATTTCTTTCCCGCAGCCGCCAACCTTGCGCAGCTCGACTTGCAATCCAACAATCCCGCCGCCGCTCGCATGCGCTTTGAAACCCTGCTCCAGCATGACGCCAATAACATACAGGCAATGCTGGCGCTGGCTCAATTATCTGCCCGGGCAGGCCAGGAAAAGGACTACCTGAACTGGCTGGAACGAGCAACCAAGACTGCCCCCGATGCATTACAGCCACACCTGCTACTGACCGATTACTATCTCCGCAAAAAGGATTTCTCCAAGGCCTTGTTGCTGGCACGAGAAACCCGCACCTCCAATCCCGGCAATCCAGCCGCCCTGGAGTTGCTGGGGAGTACTCAACTCGCTGCAGGTGATAAAGACAATGCGCTTGCCAGCTTCCAGAAACTGACAGAAATGATGCCACAATCTGCAGCTGCCCAAACCAGGCTCGCTACGGCATATCTCGCGCTCAAACAAATCGATAAAGCGCGCGACTCACTTAATCGGGCTCTTCAGATCAAGCCTGATTTTCTGGAAGCCCAAGCCGAGTTAATTGGTTTGGATATACAGGCAGGTCACTACGATCAGGCGATTCAAAGGGCACATACCATTGAACAACAATTGCCACGAGCGCCGGCGGGTTGGATATTGGAAGGTGATACACTTCTGGTCCAGAAAAAACCTGATCAGGCATTAAGTAAATATCAGACTGCCTGGCACCTGCAAAGTAGCGGCCCGTTAGCCATCAAACTGCATAATGCCATGCTGCTTTCAGGTAAAGCAGCAGATGCCGATACCTTCCTGCTTCATTGGCTAAAGGATCACCCCGGCGACATGACAAGCCGTTCCTATTTGGCGCAAAGTGCAATGAAGCGCGGCAACTATGTCCTTGCCAATACCAATTATGCTGCTGTATTGGAAAAGTCGCCCAACAACATCGCGGTGTTGAACAATTATGCATGGAGCCTATTACGCGCGGGCGATTCGCGCGCATCTACCTATGCTGAGCGAGCCTACAAACTTGCGCCGGACAATACTGCCGTAATGGATACGCTTGCCGAAATATTGCTGACCCGTGGACAAATCCCGCGTGCGATACAACTACTGCAACAGGCACTGTCTAAAGCGCCGGATAATACTGAAATCCAGTATCACTATGTACAGGCACTCTCAAAATCTGGCGACACTGCGCGTGCCCGTAGCGAACTTGAGCGCCTGCTGGCTAGCGGCAACAAGTTTTCGCATGAAGTTGAAGCGCGCAGCTTACTCAAACAATTGCAAGACAAGAGCCACTAACTATCGAGACCCA
>JBDSHM010000532.1:0-2056 GCA_039918495.1 Sulfuriferula sp.
GTCCCCGGCAATGAGCGGTGAGCAGTACGGATTCCTCCCGTCCATCGGACTCCTTACGTAGTGGTTCCAAAAGTATTCCATACTGGCGCGCTGAAGCAAAAATCCTTCGGCGTTCGCCAAAGCGGAAGGTGTGTCCCAGTTGTATTGGACCGCTGGATAGACAAGAACCTGGTACGCTAACTGCGGGCCGTTTTCGTCGCGTGCCCGCAAAGTCACGGCAGCAGCCAAGTTACCCCCGGCACTATCACCTATGACGCCAATTCGATTTTTATCGAGCCCAAGTTCGGACGCATTATCGAACACCCAACGAGTGGCCGCATAGCAGTCATCCAGCGGAATGGGAAATTTGTGCTCAGGGGCCTTCTGATAGTTGACGGCGACAACCACACATCCTGTGCGGTTGGCAAGCAGGCGGCTAAACGAGTCGCAAACTCCGATGTTCGCAGCGATCCATCCTCCGCCGTGAAAGTAAACGAGTCCTGGCAGCGGCTCGGCACTACCGCGAACTGGCCGATAGATGCATACAGGCAAATCGGCAGTGGGCCCCGGGATGAAGCGATGGTCGATTCCGGCAACATCCTCAGGCTTACCTCCGAGATCCTTGAAGGCCTGTATCGCGACTCGGCACTCGGCAGGCGTCATTTTTTCAAAAGGTTGGGCTCCTAAATCCTTCAATTCCTTCAAAAGCGCTTCCGCTTGCGGGTCGAGTGGCATTATCTAACTCCTTTGTTCGATGTTTAGTTCATTGACCTAGGTCCTGTCTCGCAGTCCGCATAACGAATATAATTCAGTACAAAGCATCGAGCAAGATATTTATTTGTTGATCGATACAGAAAGGAGTCGATTCATGACTGAGCGAGGCCGACCACGTAGCTTTGACCGCGCCGTGGCCCTGCAACGGGCGATGGAAGTGTTCTGGGCGCGGGGGTATCACGTCACGTCCATGTTGGACCTGATAAGCGCCATGAATATTAATTCACCGAGCATCTACGCGGCCTTCGGCAGCAAGGAGAAGTTATTCTGCGAAGCGGTGGCGCTCTATCGTGATAACGAAGGCGGCCGAATCTGGGGTGCCGTAACAACTGCGCCGTCCGCGCGCGCGGCGATCGAAACCGTGTTGCGCGTCAGCGCCGAAGAATTGACCCGTCCCGGCAAGCCACGCGGCTGTCTCATCGTGCTCGGTGCGCTCCATACCGACGACACAAATGAAGTCGTGCGCCGAGAGTTGCAAGAGTATCGTGCGGAAAGCATGAAAATGCTTCTTCGACGCCTCAAGTGTGGCGTCAAAGAAGGTGAGTTACCGAACGGTCCAGACTGGCGAGCAATTGCCTCTTTTTACATTACGGTTCAGCAGGGCATGTCGATCCAAGCGCGCGACGGCGCTTCGCGCAAGGCCCTTCTAGCTGTTGCTGATTGCGCCATGGCGGCGTGGGATGGCCTAGTCGTTTGTCAGCGCGACGGAGGGGCTTGTGATGGAAAACGCCAAATTCGCAATGAGGTGTGTTGACGCTGTTTGACATCATTTGTCGGTCGATAGCGGTGGTCAAGCAAGACAACACCGACTGACCACTAAGGCCGATTATGCACAGTATTGATTATGTGAAGTTGCGGTAGTGAATTGCGCTAAAACGTAGGTGATAAGCGGGTTGGCAGCCGCTGCCAAATGCTGGCCATAATTTCGTCCATTGGACAAAGTGTAATGTTTGGTACAGAGGGCATTCCAGAACTCTTGGTTAGTATAAGCACCTGTTGCCCCCTTGGACGCCAATGTTTGCGCCATCTCTGAAAAGATCAGATGTTTGAGGCATTGATTCACGTACGCTTTACTTGCAGTTCACCTTGTTAAGAACGCCGCCATTATGCAGAGGAAGTAATTGATGGATTCCGCCCAGATCCGACTGTTTAAACATTTTTTGACCTCGGTTTCACATCAGTAGTGTCCGGTTCATTCTGGCAGCATCGGCTGGAAAGCCAACACTGAAGCGGGTTTTGATCGATTCATGGGTGTCCACGATTTGAATTTCGGATTGAACATTATTTGCGACACTTCCAGGTT
>JBDSHM010000533.1:0-2202 GCA_039918495.1 Sulfuriferula sp.
TGCGTCGGCAAATCTTTTCCGATCAACCCGGATTGCGCAATATATTCGTGCCCGGGAGTTTGTTCCAGCAACCGCATGGTCTTCTTTTTATCTACGGCATCCTCGTAGCGCGTCAAATCCAGGCTCCGCAAATCGCCGCCGTTCGCATCGATTTCTGCACGCAGCACATCCGTCGTCACCACTGCACGCGGGCCATTGACCAAGCCTGGCGAAGAAGCTACGGGCGTTGATACCGGCGCGACCTGCTGCTGGCCCAGGGTCGGCACTGGCGCGACACCTGTGCTCGTTGCCTGAGTTGGGGCACTTACTGCGGCGACGGGCTGATCATGTTTCTGCCAGTTCTCCCATAACATCAACAAGGAGAAGGAAAATACAATAAACAGAATTAATCTTTGGGTATCCATTTTGGCTTTGGTAATTTAAGGTACGGGATCATAACCACCCGGATGGCGCGGATGGCAGCGGGATAGACGACGCATCGATAGCCAAGATCCCTTGGCTGCACCATGCTTGGTGAGCGCCTCAACTGCATATTGAGAACAGGTCGGCGTAAAACGGCAATGTGACCCTAACAGCGGGCTGATCGCATATTGATACGCTTTGACTAGGTATATCAGGAGCCGTGACATCGTTTGGATTTCTGTAGTAATCGAAGCAGTTCTTCGCGTACTAGCAAGACATTGGTCCTGTCGAACGGTTTCATAATGCGTACAATAATATCCAGCGTCTGGATACTCTGCTGGTTTGTGCGAAAAACTTCACGCACGGTGCGTTTAGCTAAATTGCGCGCCACCGCTGTGCGTAGTTCTTTTTTGCCCACTACAATACCCAGACGCGCATGAGTCAATTGGTTGGGTTTTGCGTAAACCCGAACAAATTTTCCACTCTGCCCGCAACGGAAATTAAAAACGGATGAATATTCATCCGTTTTCAACAGCCGGGATTGCCTAGGAAAACGCCAATCCTGCTTTTCAGTTACGCTCGCAACATTGGCTATAATGTGCCCCTCAAACTGCGAGGCGAGCACGGCCTTTGGCACGACGAGCGCGGATAACCGCCCGCCCGCCTTTGGTTCTCATACGAACCAGGAACCCGTGAGTACGTTTACGGCGAATTACTGAAGGTTGATAAGTGCGCTTCATGGCAAATCCTAGGGAAAATGATTCTGTAAAACACATGATTAGACTATTTTATGCTGTCTTTTGTCAACCTGTAATTATCTCGGCAATCTGTGGATAAGTTTTACTTAGAGAGTTAAAATCGACTCTCTGTAGTTTTTCAGGCATGCGCACCTCGCGCCACAAAGTTTCTATGCATCATCAATCAGCCCCCCGTTTTATTTATGAATGAGTTTTGGCAGAGCTGCCTAAACCATCTCGCCGAAGACTTGCCGCCACAGCAATTCAACACGTGGATCAAGCCCCTGAGGCCTGCGCTGGATGAAGACTCTTTTCGATTGCTCGCGCCGAACCGGTTTGTGCTTGATTGGGTTAAGGAAAAATTTTTGGCCCGAATCGAAGTATTGGCGCTCGCTTATTTCGGTGAGCCTACGGAAATCAATCTGGGCCTGAGCGAGTCGGCCGTTTCCGCACCTAGGGTAGAGTCATCCCCGTCTCCAGTAAGCGTGCCTCAAGTTACCCTTCCCGAATCGCCAAAACGCCTTAACCCATCCTTCACCTTCGATAGCTTCGTCACGGGAAAAGCCAATCAGCTTGCTCGGGCAGCGGCTATCCAGGTCGCGGAAAATCCCGGCACTGCCTATAATCCGCTATTTATTTACGGGGGGGTGGGTCTGGGTAAAACCCATCTGATTCAGGCGATCGGAAACGTTGTACATACCTATAATCCAGCTGCCCGGATAAGTTATATTCATGCTGAAAATTACGTATCCGATGTTGTGCGCGCTTACCGACACAAAACATTCGATGAATTTAAACGTCACTATCATTCGCTGGATTTATTGTTGATCGACGATATCCAGTTCTTCAATGGTAAGGGCCGTACACAAGAAGAGTTTTTTTACGCGTTTAATGCACTGATCGAAGCCCGCAAACAAGTCATCATTACTTGCGATACCTACCCTAAAGAAATCACCGGCATGGAAGATCGGCTAAAATCTCGATTCGGCTGGGGCCTGACTGTGGCAATCGAGCCCCCGGACCTGGAAATGCGTGTTGCCATCCTGCTTAAGACAGCAGCGGC
>JBDSHM010000534.1:0-13451 GCA_039918495.1 Sulfuriferula sp.
ACGGCAGCGCGCATCTGGCGTTGTATGGCGAAATGATCTGGGACAAATACGGTTTCGCCAAACTTACCAAGGACAAGTTCAAGACCAACACATTACTGACTGCCCCACCCGGATTGAAGGAAAATCCCGCCGATTACGAAAACACCAAGGGTGTCTTCTCCCCGTACGACAACAGCATCACCGTGCTGCAAAAGCGCGGCGCGGTGTTCCTGGCTTGCCACAACGAGATATGGGAAGTGACTATGGCTCTGCACAACAAGGGCATGAACCCCGACCACCTGAGTCACGAGCAGATGGCCGCCGAGTTCACCAACCATTTGATTCCGGGTGTGATTCTCACCCCAGGCGTGGTAGGAACGCTGGTGGAATTGCAAAACGAGGGTTATCATTACGCCACGTAAATCCACCCGGATTACGCCCATATAATCTAATCCACACGGAGGAGCCAATAATGAAACCAACTACCAAACATACCCTCTCTGCTGCGCTGGGCGCGGCACTGCTGTTCGCGTTGCCCGTCTACGCTACGACTGCCGGCTGGGATGGCAAGGTGCAGCCGCCCCAGTATAAAGGGGAAATTTTCCCGCCCTGGCAGCACGGCGCCAATGCGCCGGCGACGACCAAGGGGCTGGAATTCACGGTGCCCGAGGTTAACGTCCTGGCGGATTTCCACGGCAATCTGAATAATCCAGAACTGGTGATTTTCGTCGCCGGCAACTACTACTTCGCAATGGCGCCGCTGGTGGCTGCGTTCGAGCAGGAGCACCCGCAATACAAGGGGCGCATCTATTTTGAAACCCTGCCGCCGGGCATTCTGCTCAAGCAGATGGCCGCAGGAGGCACCATTACCGTGGGCAACATGACCTGGACGGTCAAGCCCGATGTGTATGCGGCCGGGCTGAAAAAGATCAAGGCCGCAATCGCCGACGGCATCCTGACCGCCCCGGCCGTACCCTATGTGACCAACGACCTGTCCATCATGATTCCGAAGGACAACCCCGCGCATATTACTGGCCTGGCCGATCTGGGCAAACCTGGCGTGCGCCTGTCCATGCCCAACCCGGAGTGGGAAGGTGTAGCCCGACAAATCAAGGCCTCGCTGGTCAAGGCGGGCGGCGCCACACTGGAAAAAAGCGTGTATGAGGACAAGGTCAAGAACGGCCAGACCATCCTGACTCATATCCACCACCGTCAGACGCCGCTGTTCATCATGCAGGGTCTGGCCGATGCCGGCGTAACCTGGAAATCCGAGGCGATTTTCCAGGAGCAGGTTGGCCACCCGATCACCAATATAGCAATTCCGGCTGACCAGAACACGACTGCGATTTACGCTTCCGCATTAGTCAAGGGCGCAGCACATCCCAAGGCCGGCAAGGAATGGGTTGCGTTCTTGCATTCGCCCACGGCACTGGCTATTTTCGAGCGTTACGGCTTCAAGGCTTATACCGCAGCAAAGTAAGTACAGCGCAGCAGTCGTTACAAAACCAGACACAACATGTCCGACCTGCATTGAACAAGGGCTCACATTTTGTGTTCTGGCGATTTTATCGATTGAAGCTGCCGGGCCACGGCATCGGATTCTGAGCCTCTACCTTCATTGTTTTTCCCCTGCTTAACTGTTTTTTTCAGGTTTATTCCGCTCCACACCGGCTTTAGCATCTCCCTTATCGTGGAGTCGCTCCGCCGACACATCCTGTTCATCCAGCGCGTCCAGAACCAGATGGGGATCGGTCGATTCCTGAAATGCTTCCGCTGCAGAATCATAGCGGTCTTTAACCATAGGCAGATCGCGCCTCAGCTCTTCCAGCAGGTCGATGATTTTGGTGCTTTTCTGCTCGGTCAGCAGGTTGATTTGCAGGTCCAGATGCGCGCGTTGCTCTTCAATCTTCGCCATGCGATTCTGTTTGATCGCAACCACTGTTGTGGTCAGCAATGCACCCAAACTGACTGTGCCTTGCAGCCAAAGAAATGGCGGTTCGTCAAATACTTCCCACCCGAGCTGGCGCGCAAATACATTGGCCAAAATCCATGCTGCGACAAACAGCAGAATCGAACCAAAATAGAGCGGCTGCCCGACAAAATGGCTAATGTTCTCCAGAAACCGCTGTGATGGACTGATCTTCTGTTTTTCGCGCGCGTAGAACTCTGAAATTGCGCCGATGTTCTCGTTGATCTGGTCCAGTCCAGCTTCGGATAATTTGTCATGGCTATGTCTGGAAGCCACTGGCGGTTCGGAAGATTTGGAATTCATCGATTTGACTCCTTTCAGCATTGCAATGGCCCGGTCAAGGACAGTCAACCATCGCAGGTTCAATGCAGCCCACTGGTGGCACCCGGATGGTCTGAACAACACGGCCACAAATTTGGTGTGCGTTGTCAGCGTTGATGCGTTTCAGATCCGGATTCGTCAAGGCCCAAGGTGCCCTGTGCCGCAAGCGTTCCGGCAGAGGTAGGTTTCCCCTTCAGTATCCATTCAAAGGCGACCCCGATCAGCGCGCCCAGGATCGGCCCGACCACATAGATCCAAGTGGTGTCGAAGTCGCCACGCACCAGATCCGGCGCCAGAGAGCGCACCGGGTTCATCGAGGCACCGCTGATCGGCGCCGCCCACAGCCCGGCCAGGGCAATATAGCCGCCCACCGCAATGGCGCCGTTGGTGCCGATGTTGCGTGCTCCCGAAGCCGTGCCAAGTATCGTGTTCACCAGTCCGGCGCTCAGCACCACTTCCATCGCCAATGCCTGCAAACTGCTTATTCCATTACCGGGAAGCGTTGCACCCAACGCACCGAGCGTACCAAACATGGCGCGCAGGAACAGCGCCGCCGCGACACCCCCAGCCAACTGTGCCAGGACGTAGCCCGGTACCCGCCGCCACGGAAAGTTGCGCCGCACTGCAAAAGCCAGGGTAACAGCCGGATTCAGATGGGCGCCACTCACCGTGCCCATGAAATAGATGATCGCCATCACCATAAGCCCGGGTGCAACCACCTGCATGCCCAGGGTGACTGCTCCATGACTCTGGGCAGCGACAACCCCGCCACCGGCGGCCACCATGACCAGCAGAAACGTGCCCCAAACCTCGGCAAACAGACGCCGCCACTCGAGCGCAGGGTCGAGGAAGTCGGGCGCTGACGTGCGCCCTACCATGCGTTGTTTCTGCGCTGCATCGAGCCGTTTTTTGCGAAATGCTGTCATGCGCACCTCCGGTCGTTTCGGTTACATGGATGTGACTGGATTTATCCTGGAAAAAGTTGAAGCTGTTTTTAGGTTATCCCGGGAACAGGGGATTGGTTTCATGCCTTGTCACGCATCAAGCACAGCGTCACTTCCTCGCGGTCATGATATAGCTGCTTGATCTGCAAGGTATAGCTCATATCTTCGCGTTCCAACCGTTTGGCGATGATTTCTTCGCAGCGGCGCACTTCTTCCAGGCGTTTTTTCATCGGCAGTTTGAGGTTGAAAATGGCGTGGCGGGCATGGCCGCGCGCGATCCATTCCGCCACCAACTGGGCGACACGCGACGGGCTTTCCACCATGTCGCACACCAGCCAGTTCACTGGATGATGCGGCCGGTAGGTGAAGCCGTCGCCGCGCACGTGCTCGACCATTTCGGTGGCCATCGCCGCTGCGGCCATCGGGCCGTTATCCACAGCAGTGACGCGGATACCGCGCTGCGCCAGCACCCACGCCCAGCCGCCGGGCGAGGCACCCAGGTCGACCGCGCGCATGCCCGCCTTGAGTTCATGCGCGTTGCTGTCGTCGAGAAACACCATCAGTGCCTCAGCCAGCTTGCCGGCGGAACGGCTGGGCGCATCGCGCCCCACCCGTACGCGCGGAATACCCATGAACCACGGCGCGGAATTGGCTGGATCGGAGATGCCCGCATATGCAGCATCGTCGGCCACAAAACACACATGCAGGCGCGGCGCGCTCCCGCCGGGAACCAGCTGGCGGGCTTTTTCCAGCGCTGCGGTGAGCGGGCGGGTAAAACGGCCGCAAAAACCCAGGCGTGTTTTGGCCGCATCGGTGTCAGGCGTTTCCACCCATACTTCGGAGTAGCTCGGCGCGAGTTGGATCACGACCGCCTTGACTGCGGTGAGTCGGTCGCCCTCGGGCATGCCCTGGATCAGCGGTGCCACTTGTATCCACTGACGTGCGAAAATGAGTCGCGTAAAAGCCAGCTCGCTGGTGATCAGTTCGATTTCATTCTGCATGTCGGCCTGGAATAATACCCATCCAGTCTGGTCTGCGGCTTTCGCATAACCGTTCACACCCAGTTCAGTGGCCCAGGCCATGATCTCGCCCGCGCATTCCTTTTCAAACCCGGCACGGCAATAGAGTAGCAATGCGTTCATGCTGCCCATGGGAATTCCTTTATTCGATAATGAGGGGATTGTACTGTCCGGTCGTGGTTGCGAACGCTTGGCCTGCGCATCACGATCACTTGCGCAATGCAGGATGGTTGCAGCACGTAAACCAACCAAGGCCGCTATACTAACCTATCCCGATCAATTCAGCGCCAGGAGGCCCGCATGACTGAAAACAATCTCACCGCCGTCCAGCCGGCCGATGGGCTGGTAACCATTACCCACGTCATCTATGGTCTGCATGCATTCACCGTGGTCACCGGCCTGCTCAGCCCCATGCTCATTGTGACCGCTTTTCTGACCGGCTGGCCCTCCATCCTCGCCGTCATACTCAACTACATCAAACGCGGCGAGGCGCGCGGCACTTATCTGGAATCGCATTTCCGCTGGCAGATCCGTACTTTCTGGTTTGCCCTGCTATGGGTCGTCGTGGCGTGGCTGCTGGTGTTTACGCTGATCGGCATTCCGCTGGCAATTGTGCTCGTCTCCATCGCCGGGCTGTGGGTGCTGTACCGTGTGGTGCGCGGTTGGCTGCGCCTCAACGACAAACTGGCGATGCCGATTTAAACTCCCGCATCAAGGCGAGCGCTGACGCGTCAAAAACTGATCCAGCTGATTGGCAAACGCCTGCCGGTCGCTGTGCGCAAACGCCGCTGGTCCACCCGTCTCCACCCCGCTGCCGCGCAATTGCTCCATGAAATTGCGCATGGTGAGCAATGCCTCGATATTGTCGCGGGTATAAAACTCGCCGCGCGGATTGAGCGCATGGGCGCCTTTGGCGATCACATCCGACGCCAGCGGGATATCCGCCGTAATCACCAGATCACCCGGCTGCAAACGCTGCACAATCTCGTTATCCGCCACATCGAAACCACGCGGCACCTGCAAGGCGCGGATGTAACGAGAAGGCGGCGTGCGCAACAGCGTATTGGCGACCAACGTGATGGTTATCGCCGCGCGTTCGGCGGCACGGAACAGGATTTCCTTGATCACGCCGGGACAGGCGTCAGCATCTACCCAGATTTGCATGTTGGATACTCGATGAAGAATGTTCGGTTTTTGTGATTGTTTAACATGGATTGGTTCGTGAGCGAAATCGGCTGCCCCCAACTGCATAACAGTGCAATGGTAAGGATGATATTCAAGCCAACTGAAAAAACGATAACCCAGCAGAGATATTTCTGTTGGGAAATTAATCTATTCAAAAATAGTATTTTACGCGCGCGATGATGCGCCATTGAGGTCATAGTGGTGCATGTCTTCCAGACATGAGACCAAGTTATATTGCTCGTATCATTATTTTATTCTTCACTTGCATAAATCTATATCATAGTATAGATTTATTATTTCTGCTCATGGAGGATAGCCGTATGCCTAACCCCACCGGGGCTTTTATCGACATGATGATTCATGTCAACGATCCTTCAGCCAAACTGCGATTGGAAGCACATCTGGTCGAATACCCGGGCGTCATTAAACCGCGCATCAGGACGCACAAGACTCACCTGCTCTTCGTTAGCTACGATCCCGAGAAATTCGACATTCGTTCCGTGCCGAGTATTGCAAGCGCTCTCGGTATCGACGCTCAAATCGTTGAGGTTTGATCGATGAAAATCGGTGAAGTCGCCCGGCGTGTCGGCGTTTCTATTTCCGCGCTGCGGATGTACGAGCAGCGCGGGCTGATCGAGGCCGTCTGCACCCAAGGCGGCACGCGACACTATGATGAAGAGAACTTGGAGCGCTTTCGCGCCATCGTTACCCTGACCCGCGCTGATATCTCCATCGACGCGCTGGCGCGTCTTGCCCGCATCCGTCTGGAAAACGCAACAGGGAATAGCGCAAGCCGCCAAGTCGAGGCGGCCTTGACGGAGATGGAAGCGGAGGTTCAGGCGCGTCTGAAACTGCTCGAGTCAACGTATGCAGACCTGCGCCTAGCGAAACAGCGACTCGCTGGCTGCCACGGCTGCCGGAAAAAGCCAACCCGACTCAATTGCAACGGCTGCGCTGTGGCCGACGGACTGCAGGAATGCAAAGTCATGCGTATCGTCTGGGATGAAACCGATGATGTCTGAGCCTCTTGCCGTTGTGCCGGTCTCCTACTGTCTTGAATGGGTTGATGGCTTCGGGGCGCGCGGATGGAAACTCGATGTCGCCCTGGATGACCCCGAGGTCATCGCTGCAACAAGCGAAACTGGCCGGCTCATTCCCACCTCCGTGCTGGTCCACGACATACTCGACCATCATCTGTGCGGCCTTCCTCCGAGCGGACACCGCTATGAGGCCATTGCGCTCCATCAGTTGGAACTTCGCACCGGCGCCGACCCGCGAGCCGATCTGCTACAGATGATAGATGAAGATCTCATGCACGGCGGTGTGGTCGGCGAGACAATGCTGACGTTTCTGCCCAATGACTTGCGCGCATTGTTGCCGCCTGAACTACGAGACAACCGAGCCATCGCCAACCACCTCATCGTCGCGCTGGGTCAGGAAAATCTGCGCCAGGCTTTGGTTCGACACATGGTGGAAATAGGTCGTACTGGCGCCGAGATGGCACGAACCACCTATCAGAGAACGGGTCTGGATCACGCTGGGCGCGGCCCTCTGGGTTTGGCGCTTCAAAGCCTGCTTGCCCAAATTGACACCATGGCCGTAAGCGTTAACTGGGAAAACGCGCACGGTGTATTTACTCTGACAAAAGAACGTTGTGCATTACATATGGATATCCCCCAACCCATGCACATAGAGACAACTTACCACTGAGGTATCGCGTCAGACTACCAAGCGGGTATTCGGCCTTCCTTTCGTACCATCACGATGATCAACCCGGCAATGGACTGCGTGAAGATTCAGGGACTTTGCTATGTGTGTGTGTCGTATTCTAGGGGAAAGCAGCAAGCCGTATTGGATGAAGCTAAGCGGGCGCCTGCAACACCACAAACTCCACCTGCACCGTTTCGGCATCGCTCGATAGCCAAACCGCGCCATCCTCGATGGTGCAGCTGAGTTGCATATTGCGCTGCGCGAGTTTGGCCAGTGCCTGGGTGACGGGCAATGGCAGATTGATCACTGTCAGATTTTTCAGCCGGGCAAGCTTGGGGCTGATGGCGTTCCACCAAAGGTTGGCGCCGTGGCCGCCATAGGTGTAAATCACGACCTGATTCGCGCGGCCGCTGGCTTTGAGGATGCGTTTTTCATCGGGCAGACCGACGTCTATCCACAGGTCGATTGCGCCGGTCAAATCCTTTTGCCATGCGTCCGGCTCATCCGCCTCGGAAATGCCTTTGGCAAATACCAGATATTCATGCGCGTGCCGGGCAAATGCCAGCAGGCGTACCATCATGCGCTCGTCGGTTTCTGACGGATGACGCGCAAGGGTGAGCGCGTGGCTGGCATAATAGTGGCGATCCATATCGGCGATTTGCAGATCGGCTTTGAAAATGGTTGCTTTGAGTGCCATGGGCTGGAGCTATCGACGGGACGTGAGCGCCACAGTTTAGCTGATTCGCGCACCGACGCGCAGCGTCGGGTAAAATTCGCCCAACACAAGGAATATTGATGGATATTATCGAACTCGCCGGCTATGGCCCGATGAAAAAGCTGCTCGAAGCCGCACAGGGTGGCGACGTGGCGGCGCAATACAACCTCGGCGTCATGTATTTCGAGGGTAAGGATGCGCCGCAGGATTATCTCGAAGCTGCGAAATGGTATGGTGCGGCAGCCGATCAAGGCGACCGTCAGGCTCAATTCAATCTGGGATTGATGTTCTACCAGGGTCTGGGTTTGCCTAAAAACCTGGTGCACGCCTACGAGTTATTCGATCTTGCGGCCGCGCAAGGCGACGAGCGTGCCAAACAGGGCATGGCAGCGATTCAGCGCGAGGCCGCGCCGGAACAGCTGGCCGAAATCAATGCGCTTACCGCCCATTCACGCAAGCATTGAAAATCGGTATTTCAGCTTGCCACATCCAGGTGCCCGACCTTGACCAGGATGGTGCAGCCCGGTTCGCTGAACGGTTGATGCGCACTCATATGCGGGCTGCGCAACCACATTCCCTGACCGTAATCGCCGAACTCATCCTGAAACACGCCCTCCAGCACCAGAATTTCCTCACCGCCATAATGCCGATGCGGCTGAAACCGTGTGCCGGCTTGCCAGCGCACCAGTGCGGTATGTTCGCCGCCGAATTCCGACAGTGGCAACACTTGCAGCCCTTCCACCAACCCCGGTAACCATTGCGCTTCCCGGGTATTGATGACCACCTGCTGCGTGTCATCCGGCTGCATGTAACGCAGTTTCACAAAAATAGTGCAGCCGTCTCGGCTGAAAGGCCGGTGCGATGAACCGGGCGGATTTTTCAGATAGGTGCCAGCGGGATAGACACCGTTTTCATCCTCGAAGATGCCCTCGAGGACCAGGATTTCCTCACCTTGCGGATGCGAGTGCGCGTCAAACCCGGCACCCGGCTGATAGCGCACGATCGACGTGGCGCGCGCCGCTTCCGCACCGTTACGTTCCAGCATGCGGCGCGACACGCCTGGCAGCGGCGAATCTACCCAGGGAAGCTGAGACGGGTCAACCAGCGCACGCTGGCTGTGGTCGGCATTGATGATCATGGATATGCAACCTGAATTGGGTGGTGGGAACGCTTTCAAACCGTACGACTCTTAATTGAATAGCAAGTTTACTGGAGTTACCGATCATGTCATCTCTGTTCAGACGCAGCTTAACGACATTGCTGGGGGGGTTGGCCTTATTCACGCTGCAAGCCTGCGATTCGGCCGGTGCCATCGCCACACTCCCCGATCCAGCCGTGAATGCTGCCCTAACTCCTCACACCCCACTCCAAACAGCGGTACTGGCAGGCGGCTGTTTTTGGGGCATGGAAGAAGTATTCCAGCATGTCAAAGGGGTGACTGCGGTAGAAGCGGGCTATTCGGGCGGCAAGGCTGATACAGCCCATTATGAAACGGTCAGTGACAACAATACCGGCCATGCGGAGTCCGTAAAAATCACCTACGATCCAGCCAAAATCACGTACGGCCAGCTGCTCAAGGTGTATTTCTCAGTCGCTCACAATCCCACCGAGCTCAACTACCAGGGCCCTGACCACGGTACCCAGTATCGCTCCACGATCTTCACCGCCAATCCGCAACAACAGCACATTGCCCAGGCTTATATCAAGCAGTTACAGACAGCCAAGGCATTTTCCCGGCCTATCGTCACCACGTTGACCCCTTTGCATGCCTTCTATCCGGCCGAGGCATATCATCAGGATTACGCCATGCGCCATCCTCATGACCCTTACATCATGATCTACGATCTACCTAAACTCACCGCATTGCGCCAGCAGTTTCCCGGTTTGTACGTGGGCGGTTAACGCGCGTCAGAAACGGATATAGGCATAGCCGCGCTGTTGCAGATCAATCAGACGCGTATAGGCATCGTGGACGATGACGACGCCGGGCAGCAAGTCTTCAGCCGTGAACCCTTTGGCACGCATGGTGACGTTGCAGATTTCCACGCTCACGCCATGCTGAATGAGCTCGGCCACCACCCGGCTATTGGGATTGTAGGTAAACGGGTCCTTTTTATCGCGTTGATAAGCCTGATCATTGAGTAGCCAGTAAGCCGTTGGTCCATGCAACACAATGTGGATATGTAGCTGATCCTGCGGGACACCCAGTGCTTTATAGGACTCAAGTAGCCCGCGCAGGTAATACAAACCCTTGCCGATCCCGGCTTCCCACACATCGTCCTTCTCATCGTATACCACCTTGATATCGGTACGTTTCTGCACACCGATGATATCGGTAGGCTGCGCGGGTGAAGGTGCAGCGAATACGGGTGCAATTCCACACAGCGTAGCGATCAACATGCACAAAACCGGGCCGAGATAGCGAATCATGGTCATTCTCCTTGGTTTAAAGGTGCCCAACATAGCGCTATTCGATCTGCCATGCCAGTTGCCACACCATCATCAGCCTCAAATATTGTAGCCAAATCGATTTGGCATGCGGCATTTGCTACGCTGCTTCACAGGCGCAGGCGGTTATAATTCTCCCACTGGAGGAATCATGCTGGAAATCGTTATCGCCGTTGCTACGCTCATTCTGATTGCTGTTCTGCTCTGGCTCGGATACAAGATCAATCGACTGACACAAGGCCAACTCGGCTTGCCAGACCTGCTTCAGGACAGCCTGGAGGCACGCCACCGCAGCATGCTCACCGATTTGCACAATGGCCTGGCAAACCAGTCCGATCGCACTCAGGCGGCATTGACCGAGGGGTCCGAGCGCCTGCGCCAGACAGTCGCAGGCGAACTGACGGCTACCCGTGAAGCCGTTCTGGCATTACAGCAAACCCAAACGCGCGAACTCGCAGACAGCCGCAATGCGCAGAATACGCAATTGGCCGATTTTTCCGCCAGAATTCAGGCTGCGCAAGCCGATACTCTCGCCCAAACACTGCAAACCCTGGCCAAACAGGGCCGCGAAGAACAGGCGCTGATCCAGACCACCATGCAAAACGCTACGACCCAACTGTCGACAGCGGTGGAAACACTGGCCAAAAGCGTCGATGCACGTTTGGCTGAAATTTCCGGCAAAGTCAGCGAACGTCTGGACGAAGGCTTCAAAAAAACCAATGAAACCTTTGCCAATGTCATGGCGCGTCTTGCCACCATCGATGAAGCGCAGAAAAAGATCGACGGTCTGTCCAGCAATGTACTGACCTTGCAGGAATTGCTCGGCGACAAGCGCTCACGCGGTGCGTTTGGCGAAGTACAACTGGAGGGACTGGTGCGCAATATTATGCCGCCGGATGCGTACAGTTTTCAGACCACGCTATCCAACGGTAGCCGGGTGGATTGCTTACTGGTACTGCCGGAACCCACCGGACGCGTTGCGGTGGATTCGAAATTTCCGCTGGAAAATTACAACCGCATGTTTGCCCGCGACGTAGCCGATACCGATCGCAATCTGGCAACACGCGCCTTCAAGGCCGACGTGAAAAAACACGTCGACGATATCGCCTCAAAATACATTATCGAAGGCGAGACTTCCGACGGCGCGGTGATGTTTGTGCCGGCCGAAGCCGTGTTTGCGGAAATCCACGCCTACCATTCCGACCTAGTCGAATATGCCATGAGCCGGCGTGTGTGGATCGTCTCACCCACCACCCTGATGGCGGTACTCAATACCGCACGTGCCGTCATCAAGGATGTGGAAACACGCCGTCAGGTACACATCATCAAGGATGAGCTATCCAAGCTGGGCAAGGACTTCTCCCGTTTTGACGTACGCATGAAAAAACTCGCCGACCATATCCGTCTGGCCAATGAAGACGCCACGGAAGTCCACATCAGCAGCCAGAAAATCAGCAAACGCTTCAGCCAGATCGAATCGGTAGATCTGGAACATTTGCGACCTGCGGCCTCGCTGTTACCGGATGAAGAAACATGAACACGCCAGACCCGCGCATCGCTACGCGCATGGCAGACATTGCGCCTTTTCATGTCATGGACATTCTGGCACGTGCGCGCCAGATGGAAGCGCAAGGCCGTACGATTATCCATCTGGAAATCGGCGAACCGGATTTCCTCACGCCGCAGCCGATTATCGATGCTGGCATCGCCGTATTGCAGCAAGGCAATCTGCATTACACGCCCCCACTAGGGTTGCCGCAGCTGCGTAGCGCCATTGCCGATTTTTACGCGCACCACTATGGCGTATCGATAGCGCCACAGCGTGTGGTCGTGACTCCCGGCGCGTCCGGTGCGCTGTTACTTGCACTGGGCATGCTGGTCAATCCGGGGGAAATAGTTCTGCTGGCCGATCCGGGCTATCCATGCAATCGCCATTTCGCACGATTTATCGAGGCACGTACCCAGTCCGTGCCGGTAGATGCCGACACCGCCTACCAGCTCACGCCCGAACTGGTTGAGCGTTACTGGACCTCCGAAGTCAAGGTAGTGCTATTGGCGTCACCTTCCAACCCAACAGGCACGGTAGTGCCAGATGCCGACGTGCGTGCTATTGCAGCGATCTGCGCAGCCCGCGGTGCCACGCTAATTGTGGATGAGATTTATCATGGACTGATTTACGAAGGCCGCTACCAAACAGCGCTGGCGCAATCGAGCGACGTATTTGTAGTGAACAGTTTTTCCAAGTATTTTCAAATGACTGGCTGGCGACTGGGCTGGCTGATCGCACCCGAGTGGGCAATAGATGCACTGGATCGGCTGGCACAAAATCTTTACCTAGCCGCTTCCACACCTGCACAATATGCTGCGCTTGCTGCTTTTTCGCCCGCTACACTCGCCATTCTCGAAGACCGCAAAGCTGAATTAAAAGTACGCCGAGATTATCTCGCCTCCGCATTAATCGATTTGGGTTTCGATCTTGCCGTTCTTCCGCAAGGCGCGTTTTATCTGTATGCCGGTTGTGAACGATTCAGCCAGGACAGTTTTGCTTTCGCAGCGCAAATTCTAGAAAAAACCGGCGTTGCCATTACCCCTGGCGTGGATTTTGGCACTTACCGGGCTGAGCGTTATGTACGCTTTGCCTACACGACTTCATTACCTAATTTACAAGAAGCGGTACGGCGGCTGTATGCATATCTCGCACCATAAAAATCAAAAAACCTCCTGATTTGGCTAAATAACAGATAGCCGGCACGAAAAAAAAACCGACCCGAAGGTCGGTTTTTTAACAGCAAACTGATTTGCCGGGTTTATTACTTGGCAGCAGGAGCAGCGGCATCAGGAGCTGGTGCAGCTGCGTCAGGGGCTGGTGCAGCTGCGTCAGGGGCAGCAGGAGCTGGTGCAGCTGCGTCAGGAGCAGCAGGAGCTGGTGCAGCTGCATCAGGAGCTGGTGCAGTAGCCTCAGGAGCAGGAGCAGGAGCAGGAGCAGCAGCTTCTTCTTTTTTACCACAAGCGGACAAAGAAACAGCTAAAAGCGCGGCGAGCAGGATGGAATATTTCATTTATGTTCCCTCGTTAAAAATGATGACAAGCAACAACAGTAAATCGGCCTAAAGTCATTTAATATGACCGACGGGCAAAATTCTAGCAAAATCCAAGAAATA
>JBDSHM010000535.1:0-4446 GCA_039918495.1 Sulfuriferula sp.
GTGCAGGCAACAAAACCCGGCCCGCATGACCTGGCCGGGTTTTAAAACGATTGCTCAGTGTCCAGTATCCGATTTTTCATCATGCTCTTCATTTTCCTTGCCGTGTGATTCCGAGGCATGGGTGAAATATAACGCGACACCAATCAGCGCAATACCACCGCCTAGATAGAGCAAATCCAAGGGACTATTCATCTGTATTTGCAACGCCTTCTCAAACAAAGTGACGATGAGAATCATCAGGATCACTTTTGCCAAACGCTGTTTCAAGTCATCCAGGCTATTGATTACCAGAATCTTACTGGACGCACGACTGCCGCGAGCCTCATCAATATCGCTGACAAACAGTTCATACAGACCGAGTGAAAAAATCAGCATGAAGGTCGCGAGCAAATATCCATCCACCACCTCTACCACATGCGTAATTGTCTCGTCGTGAATCAGTTTGCGCGTCTCAGCCGTCTGTCCCGGATCAGCGTAATGCACAACATGGCTGACCAGATACACGACATCTACTGTCGCCATGTACATGACCGCAACAGCAGCAGCCATGCTTGCAACGACTGCCAGCACGACCATATACCGACTGCGCCACAAGGCTCCTTCGAACAACAACTCCAGAAATTTCACTCTTGCTCCTCTATTCCAAACCAACGCTTCAAAATTTTTCCAGGAAAATACCTTGCGATAATGGTAACTGCAGACGCACCCACTACCGCAGCCGCCAAAAACATCACAAAATCCTGGCGAGGGTGGCCTTGCAATTTAATTTCCAGCGCGGCCAAAGCGGTCGAGATCAATAATGTCAGCATGCGCCAAAGTGAGGCTTGAGCAGTAATGCGCAATCGCGCAACTGCACCCAGCAGCAGCACGGCAAAAACAGCGTAACCCAGCCCATAACCCCATTGCAGAGACTTGACAGAGACCATTTCCAACATCAGCCAGTGGTGAATGACGTACAGCAACAATGCCCATACAATCACGCCAATAGACCATCCAATATATTTTGTTTTTTTCATTTGCGGCATTATACCTGCCCCTCCATCTAATTCGTCATTGCCCCGGTTTTACAAAACAGCAGATAAGCCCTAGAATTTTCGCACACTCCTATAAAACCATATTGGCGCCCATGCAACTCAAACTTGCGCTTCCTGTTCCCGATCCGAGCCTCAGTCATCTCACCGAGACACGCCCAAAACATCTGCAGACATGGCTGGCGCGGTTACCGATTGCTAATTTGCATGAATCTGCACAGGCATTGTTGCTTTCCTTGGCGGCGCAGAATCGTCAGATCATTGCGGATGACTCGCGCCCAAAGCTACTGGAGCTTTATCGCGACACGGTGCATACCATTACCAGCACGATTAAACTGCAAATCAGCGATGCCGCTTTGCCTTTGACGGAAAAGCAGTACCAACTCACCACGCTGGCGCGCGAACTGCTGATTGAACTGGCCAACGGATACAAAATGGTGTTACAGGCGAGTTCCGGGCGCCTGCTTGGTTTCCGCAACAAGCCGGATCAAGCGCAAACCATGCAGCGCATTTTGTCTGCGAACTCGCGCCTGTTGACTTTATGTTACGAGGGCTACGCCGATATACCCACCGGCCTGTGGTCTGAAATACACCAGATTTATCGTTATGCTGTGTACCATAATGTACAGACGGACATCACCGTCGACACCCCGCCAACCAGTATCAGCGAGCTTTATCGCCTGTGTTTGCTGATCTCCACCGCCGATCCATATCGTCTGACTCAGGGTGAACTCAACAAGGTACTGGATTTGTTGCGGCTTTATGGCGATACCGCGCAAATTCAAGCGCCGAGCCCGTCACTTGAGGCCGACGGCCTGTTTTTAATTCATCCGGATTCAGATCACCCACCGCGCCCCCTTTTGCGCAACACCGGCACCATTAACCCCGGGCTGGATTATTTTTTCAACACGCAGGAACTGGCCCGTCGGCTTTATCAACTACTGAGCCAGCTCAAAGCCGGCACTAAAGCACTGCAACTGGATTTGCCGAGCTATGCAGATGAAGCGACTTTTCAGGGTTTATTACAGCGCTTGATACGTAACTGGGGACACGTTCCGACGCGGCACTTCAATCGGCGTGGGGGCGCCCGCGACGAAGCTGAGTTATGCACAGGCATCCGGGCCATTCATACACTGTTATTAGCAACGCAGACCCTACATCGCGCCGGTGAAGACGCTCTCACACCCGATGAAATCAATATCAGCAGCATCTCGGTACTGAATCACAACACCCGTCCCGATACCATTGCTACGCACTGGAAAATAACCAATGACAGCGCCAGCGGCTTGGCCTTGCATAAACGCAATAACATCAGTGTTTCGCTAAAAGTGGGCGAAGTGGTTGCAGTGCGTTCTCATCAGTTATCCAACTGGAATGTTGGCGTGGTGCGCTGGCTACGTAATTCCCCTGCTGATCAGATCGAGTTCGGTCTGCAAATGTTATCACCCAATCCGCAACCGGTATGGGTACGCAATGCCGTCGGCAGAATACGTACCCATCAGCCTGCCCTGCTACTTCCTGCCAATCCCATCCTGAAATTGCCGCAACAGCTTTTGGTGCCGCGTGGAATTTACATCGTGGATCTGCCCCTTGAATTAAATGCCACCACCAATTGCAACATCCAGCCAGGCAAGATATGGGAGCACACCCATCATTTCGATTTATTTGAATTCCAGGAAATTCAGTAAGCCGTGTGGGAAATCTAATTCCCTGCTTCCAGCTACTTACGCACATTTAAATATCACCTTCGCCTATCCACCAAGAACGAATTCTTTTGGACGTTGCCGAAGTTGTCATTGGCATGCCGCCATGCTCCAGACGATATAATGCAGCAATCAATAAAGGGATAGTGACCATGCAGGACATACTCGTACTCTATTACAGCCAGAACGGTGCAGTTAAACAACTGGCGCAGCTTATCGCGCACGGCATTGAATCAATTCCGGGTATGCAGGCGCGTATTCGTACCGTACCAAAAGTAGCATCCATCACCCGTACAGCGGCACCGCCAGTTCCGGAAAGCGGTGCACCCTATGTCGAACTGGAGGACCTCGAGCAATGCATCGGCCTCGCTCTGGGTAGCCCCACCCGCTTCGGCAACATGGCTGCGCCAATGAAATATTTCTGGGACGGAACGGCCGGACTGTGGATGAAGGGGGCATTAGTCGGCAAGCCGGCGGCGATGTTTACCTCGACCTCCAGCATGCATGGCGGCCAGGAAACGACACTGATATCAATGATGATGCCCCTACTCCATCATGGCATGGTAGTACTCGGGATTCCCTATACCGAACCGGAACTCAGTACTACCGCTGGAGGAGGAACACCCTACGGCGCAAGTCACGTGACTGGACCAGCAGGGGATCAGCCGATCAGCGAATCGGAGCACAAACTCGCATTTGCCCTCGGCAAACGTCTTGCACAAACAGCCTTGAAGTTGGCCGCATGAGTACCATTGAGGCACGTCAACTATTACGTCAGCAACGACATGGTGTATTGTCCACCTTATCCAAGAAACTCGAAGGCTATCCCTTCGGCTCGGTAACGCCTTTTGTCCTGGATCACCAGGGACGTCCGGTAATTCTGATCAGTACGCTGGCTGAGCATACCAAAAATATCGAGGCCGACCCCCGTGTCAGCCTGCTGGCACACGACACCAGTACAGATATACAAGCCAACGCTCGGGTCACTGTGGTTGGCAATTGCGGCCGACTGGAAGATCAGACTGGAATCAGAGCCCGCTATTTACGGTATTTTCCGGGGGCGGCCGATTATTTTGCCACTCATGATTTTTTCTTTTATCGGATTGAACCCACCCACATTCGTTTTATTGGTGGCTTTGGTGCGATCCATTGGGTTGAGGTCAGCCGATTTTTCACGCCGGAGAATCAGTTAGCCGCCCAGGAAGAAGCGATTATTGCGCATATGAATACAGACCATCAGCACAATCTGACGGCTTATTGCCGTCATGTCCATGGTGTTGATACGAGTTCGGCGCAGATGATCGGGATTGATACTGACGGATTCGATGTGCGCACCGACCGCGAACAACAATTGCGCTTCGATTTCAGTGAACCTGTGCTGGATGCCCAAAGCGCGCGTAGTGCTTTGGTTGCCATGGCCGAGGCAAGTCGCGCATGAGGAAGATCGTTATACTGCATTACATCAGCATTGCCAGTTTGATCACTTTGATATTTCTGCTGGTCGCGTGGGAAGGCTGGCTTGCACCGCTCAGACCGGGCGGCTCAATGCTGATTCTAAAAGTACTGCCGCTGCTGTTTCCCCTGTTGGGCATCCTGCGCGGTAAACGTTACACCTACCAATGGGCGTCCATGCTGATACTGCTTTATTTTACCGAAGGCGTGGTGCGTGCCTGGTCGGATCATGGTTTGTCCGCATGGCTCGCCGGAGGTGA
>JBDSHM010000536.1:0-7518 GCA_039918495.1 Sulfuriferula sp.
CTTGCATTGATTGCCGAAGAAATCAACGGCTGATCTACCCACCTCGTATCCATTCGCATTCCGCTATTAATCATGATGATTCGAACACTCAGCCAGACCGATGACACACCTTACAAACAGCTCATTCTGGACGGTCTTCATGCGCATCCCGGACTATTTCGGATCAGCCCCGAAGATGCAGGGGAGCCGCTCGTGCCGTTTGCGTCAAACAGCCCGGATACATTTACATTGGGTGCATTTCAGGCGGCCGATCAATTGATAGGAACCGTCAGTTTCGCGCGCGAGGAACGCGCCAAACTTCGCCACAAAGGTCTCATCTATCGCATGTACGTCGCTTCGGAAGCCTCTGGCCAAGGCATCGGAAGAGCGCTGCTAAGCGAGGCCATCCTTCGTGCGCAACAGATCGATGGTTTACAACAAATCAATCTGACGGTGGTTGCCACCAATGCCAAAGCTCGCCATCTCTATGCTTCGGAAGGATTTGAAACATTCGCTGTTGAAAAGCGCGGTCTGAAAATCGGGTTGGAATATTTTGATGAGGTGCAAATGGCCCTGCATTTAAAAACCCATCGCTGACAGGTGTTACCGAATTATATTTTTTTGAAATCCGAAAAACAGCTGCCCAACTGCGGTCGCGTCGACCACACTCAAACAGTCTTCATTCATATCTGTCGCACAATCTGCACACACAAATACGATGCCCGGGCACAGATCATTGCTGCAGGCGACGTGTTGCTGAGCCAGTTTGCGATAGACGACCTTCACGCCATCCGGCTCGCATCGGGTGACTTGCCCACCGGCATCGAGATGTATCGTCAGCGGTGCAGCGCAGCTGCCACACGTGGCCATGATGATTGCAGATATTTGTGCAAGAAACGGGATGGCCAGCGCATCAATCGCGCACATGGCATTCACGCGATGCGTGCCGTATTCGACGCTGATTCCGGTTTTCTCTGCACTGAAAGGATAGCAGCCCAGACCTGATTCGGTGGTGACCAGTGCATCCAGTTCCAGCAGCTTGTTCAAGCTGAACAAGGGGATGATATATGGCCTCGGCGCAGCGCCATTTTCCAGCCATGCCTGCAGCACCATTGCATATGCTGTGCGGCTTGCCGGATCCGCCCCCTCGATTCTGGCCTGCAGCGGAAATTCGTGACGCAGTCGTTCAATGCCGTATGCAACGCCGTCAGTTGATATCAAATCGTCCCCTTGTTTCAGCCCGCACAACACGATAATTGCTTCACATCCTTGAAGAAAGTTTGCGCGCAAAGTTTCAAGCCTTCAACCATGGTGAGATAAGGGAATAGCTGCCCCGCCAGATCCTCTACTGTCATTTGGTTGTGAATGGCAAGCACCGCCGTCTGGATGATTTCGCCACCTTCCGCCGCCAGTACCTGCGCGCCGAGCAAGCGTCCCGAGCCTTGTTCCGCAACCAGCTTGATGAATCCGCGCGTATCGAAGTTGGCCAAGGCACGCGGCACGTTATCCAGGCTGAGGGTGCGGCTATTGGTTTCGATACCGAGCGCGGCGGCTTGCGCTTCGCTCAAGCCCACGGTTGCCACTTGCGGGTCGGTAAACACGACAGCGGGCATCGCGGACAAATCCAGCGCGGCATCGCCGCCGGTCATGTTGATTGCCGCACGCGTACCGGCAGCAGCCGCTACATACACGAACTGCGGCTGATTGGTGCAATCGCCCGCGGCATAGATATGCGGTACCGAGGTGTGCATGTGGCCGTCGATGATGACCGCACCGCTGGCGTCGGTTTTCACCCCGGCGCCATCCAGGTTCAGACCATCGGTATTGGGTTTGCGCCCGGTAGCGACCAGCAAGCGGTCGCCGTTAAGTGTTTCGGAGCCGATATTCACCTGGAAAAGTTTGCCGTCGAAACGCGTATTTTTTACCTCGGTATCGGTCAAAATACGCATGCCCTCGCCTTCCAGGATGGTTTTCAGTTCTTTACCGAGCGCTGGATCTTCCTTCGACAATAACTGGCTGCGGGCAATCAGCGTGACCCTGGACCCGAGACGCAGAAAGGCCTGTGCCAGCTCCAGCGCAACGACTGACCCGCCATGCACAATCAGGTGCTGCGGCAGCTCCTCGGCGACCAGTGCCGCCGTCGAAGTCCAGTAGGGTATATCGTCCAGGCCCGGTGTATCTGGAATGGCAGGCGAACGACCGGTGGCGATCAGAATACGATCCGGCGTCAGTTCTTTCTCGCTGCCGTCTGCCTTTTTTACCGTCAGTGTATGGGCGTCCTTGAAGCTCGCGAAACCGCGTTCCAGCGTAATACCGGGATTCGTTTCCAGAATACTTTCGTACTTGGCGAGACGTAGTTCATCTACTCGAGCTTGCTGTTGTGCCACGAGCGCCCTGCGGTCCACGACTGGCACATGTTTGTTTAGCCCAGCGAATGGATGTTCGGCTTGCAAGTGGGCAATATGCGCGGCACGGATCATGATTTTTGAGGGTACGCAGCCGACATTGACACAGGTACCGCCAATTTCACCTGTCTCAATCACCGTCACCTGTGCCCCTTCTTCAACTGCACGAATGGCGGCGGCGAACGCACTTGAGCCGCTTCCGATAACAGCCACTTTGAGGCCGGACATCTTGACTGCGGGCGTTCCTGCAGTCACATCAATCGATTCTGCGCTGTAGCCTGCGTCCTCAATTGCGCGGATAAACGTCGCAACGCTGACGTCGGCTGTGGTTTCGATCCGCGCCTTATTCTTGGCGTAGGATACTTCGGCGCGGGTAACGCCTGTTACGGCTGACAAGGCCTTTTCAATGGATCGGGCGCAGTGATCGCAGGTCATACCCGTAACATGGAACTCATGCGTAATCATTTGTTTCCCCACAGATCATTAAAGGATGAAACCATCCTAACAACCGTACCAAGGTACATAGTCAAGCGCATTTTGTTTCGCATGATTAAGTGCAAGCAATGATCGGGGAATCAACAGTTCGATGCACAGCGCATGACTGAGCATCCACTATTTGTAATAAATATCCGCCTTGATAGACTAAAAAGAAAGGCGGATAAATCTGTACCGGAAATCATTGACTCATTAACGCCGACCTCCATTCAGTCCTGTTCACGCAACCTAGAAGGAGCCAATCAAATGAAATCATTGGTGGTACAACCAACCGCACATCAGCCATGATGATCGCTACAAAAACACCCGATCACACCGCAAAGCCAATCCCGTCTACTGCCGGAATTGGCCTGCGCGCCCCCCATTACCTGGATATTCTGTCTGCACCACCCGCTATCGGCTGGTTCGAGGCACATAGCGAAAACTATTTCGCTGAGGGCGGGCTGCCGCTTTACTATCTGGAACGCATTCGTTCTAGCTACCCCTTGAGTTTGCATGGTGTGGGCTTGTCGCTGGGCTCGACCGACCCGATAAATACAGCACATTTGCGCAAATTAAAATCATTGATCGATCGCTTCGAGCCTGGCCTGGTATCGGAACATTTATCGTGGAGCTCTGTGTCCGGGCGTCACTTCAATGATCTGCTTCCACTGCCTTATACCGAAGAGGCACTCATGCATGTTGCCAGCCGCATCATGCAGGTACAGGATTTCCTGGGTCGGCAGATACTGGTTGAAAACGTATCAAGCTATCTGCAGTTCAAGCAATCCACGATTCCGGAATGGACGTTCCTGGCCGAGATTTCTGCATGTGCCGGTTGCGGCATTCTGCTGGACGTCAACAATATCCATGTCAGCGCCGTGAACCACCAATTCGACCCGCTGGAATATCTGCACGCCATACCCGCCGAAGCCGTACAGGAAATTCATCTCGCAGGATTCGATAGCAATGGCGAATGCCTGATCGACACTCACGGCAAAGCCGTCTGCGATGAGGTGTGGTCGCTCTATTCCCATGCACTGGCACATGTCGGCAATGTACCGACGTTGATCGAGTGGGATACCGATATTCCGGCGCTATCCCTCTTGCTGGATGAAGCCCGGAAAGCCGATGCCTTGTTACAAAAGGGTCGCCATGAACACTTTGCGTAACTTGCAGCAGGACTTCATGACGGCGGTCTTCGGTGAAGAAAGCAATACCCTTGCGCAACATCTGGTCGGCTCCGGTTCGGCGTGGCGCACCGACATTTATCGCAACAACGCTTTCAGCAATTTGCGCAGTACGCTTGAATCGACCTATCCGGTTATCGTCAAACTGGTTGGTGTGGATTTTTTCCGTCATGCGGCACAGGAATATGTCTCCCGATACCCTTCCGTCAGCGGCGATCTGCATCTCTTTGGCGAAGCATTCGGCCCATTTTTGGCTAGCTTTCCACCCGCAGCGCAGCTCGCTTATCTAGCCGATGTCGCCCGACTGGAATGGTTGTGCCACAAGGCTTATTTTGCTGTTGATCACGCCCCGCTCGCGCTGGACAGATTGATGCAGGTGCCGCCAGCACGCTATGTGGATCTGCAATTCAAGCTCAACCCCGCCTGCGCCCTGTTCGAATCAGCCTTTCCTGTCGATCGGATATGGCAAATCAATCAGGATCATTACACCGGCGAGCAGACCGTGGACTTGTCCAGTGGTCGAGCCAACGTCTTGGTAAAGCGTGAAATGTATCGCGTTAGTGTGAACACGATAGCGCACAGTGAATGGTGCGGACTGCAGGCGTTGTCTACCGGGCAAAGGTTTGCAACGGCTTGTGATGCTGCGCTTCGGATTGATCCGGACCTGGACTTGATCACAACTTTGCGCCGATGGGTCAACGACACGACGTTGGTGGATTTCAGCCTTCCAATATGAACCGGAAAGGAAATCATGCGCGCCATGCATACGCCAAACAGCCTGACAATCACCCGGAGCGGGTTGCCATGCGCTATTTTTTGACGCTGTTGATCAATTTCCGCTCTCGATCATAGTCCTGATCGGATGACGGCTGAAAACCATTGTAGCCTTGATCCAGGGATTTCAACACCGAGAGTGTTTCGGGCGAAGGCTTATTAAGTGCCATGAATGCATCCTTCAATTTATTTTGCGTAGCCGCATTCAGCTTGCTGCTCACCACAAAAACGTAAGACGCCAGAGGTGGGGAGGTATACACCACACGTAGACCCTGTGAAGCGAATTTTTCGTAAACCGTGTCTTTCATGATGCCGCCATCAAAATCACCAAGCAGAACGGCCTTGGCAATATTGTCGTAATGCTTCAGATAAGCCACATTGGAAAAATCCTGCACTTTAATCCCGGCTTCCAGCAGGACTGCCGGTTGTAGCAAGGCTTTCGGGTCGCCGAACGCAAAACGCTTGCCTTTCAGCTCATCGAGTTTTTGGATCGGACTGTCTTTCTGCACGACCACAACCAGATTAAAGGTCGATTTACCGTGAGTGAGCGGGGATACCAAAGGTACCGCCTGATATTTTTCATGTGCGGTGATATACGCCGCTGGCGTCATATAGGCTATTTGCACGATATCCTTACCCAGATCCTCAACTGCCGAATTCAGGGTCGGTGCGGGTCTGAATTTCATCTGATAGCCGGTCTGTCGCGCCAGATACTCAGCCAGAGGCGTCATGCGCTGGATCATTTCCACAGGTGCATCCATTGCAACAGCACCGATGGTAATGTCTTCAGCATTCGTTAACGAGCACCCCAACACCAGTGTCAACATCAGCAACAATTTGGCTCTACACATCTTGAACTCCATTCACAGTATCAGCAAAACTCGTTTTTATAGATGCCTGTTACTCGATTCCGCCCTCGATGCTTGCTTTCATACAAAGCCTTATCAGCGGCCCCATACAGCATTTCTACAGACAACACATCGCCTGACAACTCCGCTATGCCAATACTCAGCGTTACCTTGATAATTCTTTCGCCGGGGATCGCAAACACATGGTTGCGTGTTTTTTCCAGCAGGCTCTCTGCAAATACCTTGCCCTGCATAATTGATGTGCGGGGCAATACAAAAGCAAATTCATCACCACCTACGCGTGCACTGATATCGCTATCTCGCGTGCTCCATCGAATCAGGTTTCCCAATAACTTTAACACCGCATCACCGGATGAGTGACCATATTCATCATTGATGGTCTTGAAATAATCGACATCCACTAATACCAGACAAAGCGGATCTGCATATCTTTTTGCCTGGGCAAAAACCGATCCCAGGTTTTCGTCGAGGAAACGCCTATTATTCAACCCGGTCAGGCTGTCGGTAGTAGCAAGCTGTTGTGACAGCGTCACCATTTGTTCCAACTCTCTGGAACGAACGGTAAGTTCCTGATTTGCCCTGGTCAGATTTTCATCTGAAATCTGTACCCGCGCCTTTAATTTTTGCTGGTGCACATACAGCGATGTTTGCATCCGGTTAAAAATATTGGCCAGATCGGCCAACTCATCATTTCCTCTAACCCCCATTATTTGCAGTTCGCCATCCGGATTTGCCACGATTTCTTGCATCATATTTCTGATCTTGGCAATGGGTGTAAGGATAACCAGCGAAACAGCAGCATAAATAAGCACACTCAGAAACAAGATAACCGAACCTATCCACAACACAATTCCGCTAAAAGATTCACGAATGGCGGTCTCTAGACCATTGGTGGAAACCAGCATTTCTACGCTACCTATGGGTTCCATACCAAAAACAATGGGCGCTCTAAAGGACATGCTCTGGCCTACCTGGCTCAGATTTTTATTTGTGCGCTCTACAACCACCACGCCTTTGCGGTTAATGATCCTGAGTATCTGCACATCCGGCGCTGCGACAATACTGCTGGCTAACGATTCCATATTGGTATAGTCGTAACCAGCCAGCAAATTGGCCAGCGCTTTTGCGATCAATGCAATACGCTCCTTACCCAAACTGTCGGCTGCGCGGTAAATGCTCTCGCGATCCTGCTGTAACTTGAAAAAACCGAGAATACTGACCCCTACCAGTAGTCCAATGACGACCACCAGTATCAGTTTTGTTCTGAGGCCAAGCAGGTTTTTTATCATGATTCTCTCAGCATATTACGCTTCTGATTGGGCGGTATCCGGCATCAGTTGTCCATGATATTTATAGGTCACACGGTTCCGACCGCTTTCTTTGGATTGGTACATCGCTTGGTCAGCCGCCTTGAGCATCTCCGAGAAATCACTCACCACATCTGTCGATATCTGGTCTGCAATCCCTATGCTTAATGTAACCTGGATATGATGGTCGCTGATATCAAATGGCGACGCCATAATCGATGTCCTGATTGCCTCAGCCCGGCGCTGCGCATTTTCAGGGGTGCAGTTTGGCATGACGACCAGAAATTCGTCACCTCCATAGCGCACCACCAGATCTTTATCGCGGGTGTGCTTCTCAATTTCGCGCGCAACTTTGGTCAACACATAATCACCCACATCGTGGCCATAACTGTCATTGATCTGCTTGAATTGATCCACATCAAACAACATGGCCTGCATCGGCAGATACGAGTCGGGATCTGACTGATTGATATCTGACAAACGCTCCCACAGGGCACGCCTGTTTTTCAGGTTTGTCAAT
>JBDSHM010000537.1:0-4508 GCA_039918495.1 Sulfuriferula sp.
CAGTGCGCGCATTTGCGCGTAGATGATGCAAACGTTTGCGTTCCACGTCGGAGCGAACGCATATGGCCCCCAGCGTTTCCAGCGCTGAGTGGGAGAACACGGTCTTGCCGCTACCAGACAGACCGTGATTGATAATGAGTACTGGTTGTCCAGATTCAAAAAATGTCTGCGCCAACTTGAGATACCGCAAGCAGTCACGTAACGCGCGGGTTTTTTCGGCTTTCCCCACCGCCGGTTGACGCGCCCGCATGCCGTTCACTTTGGCGCGTACCATGGCACGATATGCGAGATAAAAACGCAGCACCGCCAGCCCGGCATAGTCACCCGAGTGAGCAAGATATGCATCGAGAAAACCGAATGCCAAAGGCTTTCGGTTATGCGCGATAAGATCCATGATCAGAAATGCAACCTCGCTCATCACATCGATCCAGCGCAGATCGGGGTTGAATTCGATACCGTCGAATACAGTTATACGCTCTTCAACTAGCGCAATATTACCCTAATGCAAATCACCATGGCACTCGCGTACCCAGCCTGAATGCCGTCGATCAGCAAAGATTTGCTCAAGTTGCGCATAAGCAGATTCAGTTGCGGCTTGAATCCCGTCCAGACTTGCCTGATGTTTGGGATTTATCAACAATGGACGCAGCTGGTCAATATTCTGACGCGCGGGCGCCATGACGTGCTCCGGCAGGCCATACGAACTATTCTGTCCCGCTGCCGGCAGGCGCGAGTGGAAATCCGCAATCAATACCGCCAATCTATCCAGGTGCGCCGAAGTCAGCTCACCCCGTTCCAACATCCTATCGAATAGACCTTCCTGATCAAAACGCCGCATTTTTACCGCGTACTCAATGGCCGGCAATATGCCCACGCGCGGGGCATCAATGCTACCGCCTATGGGAACCACATCAAGGTAAATATCCGGTGCCAGGCGACGGTTTAGGCGCAATTCCTCTGTGCAATAGAAACGCCGCTGATCCAGGGTAGTAAAATCGAGGAAACCGAGATTGAGCGGTTTCTTTATTTTGTATGCGTACTCGCCTACCAGCAGCACATGCGAAATATGCGTTTCCAACGCTTGTATATTGGTGGCAGGATGCGGGTAGTGGCCATGCTCGCGCAATGATGCTACCAATTGTGTCTGTGCTGCGGATGCGGCTTCGGATAGTTGAGATACGGCTTGTGTGAACATAAATTTGAGTGACCATAGATGACTGCAATAGCCACGCGTCCTCCCGATTACATGAAAGCGAACAACGATTCCATGCGATCGAGATCAGTTCTGCCGGATGTCATCACCTTGTGAATCGTCTTCCTCATCGGTAGATCCGGTTTCATCGACCTGGTGCTCGTGGGTCTTCACATCTCCGCGCTGACGCCGGCCATAGTCTTCCAGCTTGCGATTGGCCGCATCAAATGCGTCGCGTAGCGCAACGTAAACATCTTCACTTCGGTCCCGGTTGATAACGATCTCACTACCCGGCACGGTCAGATCAATGCGCACGTTGAACAACTTGCCATGCTGTTTGTGTTTATGGGGAAGTTCCACCACCACACGACAACCAACCAATGCCGGATAAAATTGTTCGAGCTTGACCGCTTTTTCGCGGATATGGTCTTCCAAAGCGACTGAGGCTGGCATGTCGCGTAACGTAATTTGCAGAGGAATTTGCATGATTCATCCTTATCGACTAACTAAAAAGTGACGCCACACTATTCATCATAGACATGGAATACGCTTCCGGCAGCCATAAGTAATCTATCAAGCAACAAACACCTTTCAGGGTAACAGTGCCGCCAATCGTTTGGCCAATACCTGGCGCTGACCAGCCTGTTTGCCGGTTAATGCAAAACCCAGCAAGCCCTGTTTTTCATCCTGAAACAGGGCGCACACCCCGTCTTCTTCACTAGCAACCTGCCAGGTTCCCGGCAATCCTTCCGCGACTGTCGCAACCGCAACCGGACAGGCGGGTGTTTTTACCACCACCGGCATGGCTGGATATACCACCTGAGTCAGCGTACCGGCGAGCGTGGCCGCCAGTGCCCGCGCCTGCGCCATGAGTGGCAACACATAAGGCAGCACATGGCCGGCCACCTCTGCACAATCTCCCAATGCATATACGTCAGCGGCGCTGGTCTCTAGCAAACGGTTGACCTGGATTCCTCGGGCGGTACGTATACCGGCTGCTTGCGCCAACAGTATGCGCGGACGCAAACCAATCGCAGCAAGCACAGCATCGGCGGCGATGACTGTTCCGTCATTCAGGGTAACCGCATAACCCGCAGACGCATGGCTGACAGCCTTTGCGGTATGCCCAAGATGCCAGGTCACTCCTACCTCGGTCAAAGCACGCTGTAAATCCTGCGCCGCAGCCGGTGGAAGCAACCTGTCCAATGGATGCTGTGCTGGGTGCACAATATCCACCTGGTGGCCTGCTTGTGATAAATCATTGGCAAATTCGCAGCCGATCAGGCCGCCACCCAGAATGGTGATACGTCTGGCCCCTGTGATGCGTTCACGAAAGCGCGCATAGTCCATCAAATCATTGACCGACAGCACGCTATCCCCCGCATCGCCTGCCAATTGCGGCCTTACCGGATCAGCACCCAATGCCATCACCAGCTTGCTGTATGCAATCAAGCGCTGTGCAACTCTCACGCTGCGAGCCAGCGGGTCAATTTCCTCCACCCGGCTATACACCAGCACTTCGGCATTGAGCTGTTCGGCCATGGCCGGGGCAACTGCACTTGCCAATTGGTCGGCCGTTTTTCCTTGTGCCAAGGCATTGGAGAGCAACGGTTTGCTGTAATAGCGACCATCATCTGCAGTGATGATGATCAGCGGTACGCTCTTGTCCAGCTTGCGCAATTCACGTGCTAGCGTGTAACCCGCGAGACCGCTACCGATGATGACGATGGGTTCCATTTGTTTTCCTTGTGTTTGCGGGGTGTCTATACCGCCACCATTTCAAAATCGGCTTTAGCTACACCGCAATCCGGGCAAGCCCAGTCATCGGGGATATCCTGCCAACGCGTTCCTGCAACGATTCCCTCCTCAGGCAAACCCACCATTTCATCATAAATAAAGCCGCATACGACACATGTCCATACTTGCATTTTGTTCTCCTGGATTCAAACATTAAGCTAATAAATATCCTGTTACGCCGTCACTTTTTCGAGGGTGGCGCGATAGTGATTCGCATGCTTTTCTTCCACCTTGGCGAGTGCCGCGAAACGTTTTGCCGCTTTTTCCAGAATTGCCTGGAAGCGCGCTGCATGTTCTCTTGATTCCGCGATCTGCTCGTCCATTTCTGCAACGGCGGCATGATTGCCTTCCTCAACAGCCGCATGGCGAAAGCCGGGATACATTTCGGTGTACTCGTAAGTCTCGCCCTCGATTGCCATTTCAAGGCAGCGCGTCGGCGTCATCTCGGTGTTCGGATAGAGCAAATCCAGATGGCCGAAGGCGTGCTGCACTTCCTGTGAAGCGGTTTCCTCGAATACTCGGGCAGAAATTTCGTCTCCTGCAGCCCGGCACATTTTGGCGAAATACATATATTTGATATACGCCATCGATTCGCCGGCGAAAGCAGATTCGATATTTTTGATAGTAACGGATTGGGGATATTTCATTTTGCATCTCCTTGGTTTGAAAGGCAGGGCGTTCACCCCACGCTTCACATGTTACGGAGAGGCAATAGATTAATCTAATTGATTATTAACATGCGATAGATAGATACAGACTATCGAGCTACACGAGAGTCTTTTGCACGCAAAGCAAATCACTTAGATGCACCGCCTTCTGTAAAGCGGCTAATGCTTCCGGTCGAGTAAAACTCTTACGCCATGCCAGGGCGACTGGTCGGCTGGGTGCGTGACCCGAAAATGGTCGAAATATGAGCATGCCCTGTTCAGCGTCCCCAGCAGGTATTGCAGTACATGGCATTACCGTTACACCCGCACCGGAAGCCACCATGTGACGTATGGTTTCCAGACTGCTGGATTCCAACGTCTTCTGCATGCTGCCTGGCGTGACCGCCGTGCGGTTGAGCGCCGGACATACTTTTAGCACCTGGTCGCGGAAGCAATGTCCTGACCCTAGTAGCAATAGGTTTTCTTGCATCAGCTCATCTGCATTAATGGCAGACTTCGCACCCCAGGCATGCCCTGCGGGTAGCGCAACCTGAAACGGTTCGGTGTAGAGATTCGCGGTTTCAATACCCGGCTCGTCGAACGGGAGCGAAATGATAATCGCATCCAGTTCGCCTCGCTTGAGCTTCTCAGCCAGCTTTGCGGTGAAATTTTCTTCCAGCAACAGCGGCATCTGCGGTGCCAGGGCATGCAACTGTGGAATCAGTTTCGGCAACAGGTAAGGCGCAATGGTATAAATCACCCCCAGCCGCAACGGGCCTACCAGCGCGTCTTTTCCATGTTGCGCCAGCATCTTGAGTTCAATCGACAATTCCAGAATATGCGCCGCCTGTTCGACAATTCGCGCACCCACC
>JBDSHM010000538.1:0-4384 GCA_039918495.1 Sulfuriferula sp.
GAAAGTTTTTTGTGATAGCAGAAATGCGGAATATAAATTCCGACCTGTGCAGCGGCTTCCATAATGGTTCCGCCTGCTGCCAACTCTACCTTGTTGCCGTCAATTTCGATCTCTAGCATCTGCTTCACCTAAACCATGCATTTGCCATGTTCGATGTGGTGCTCGAACTCATGGCGATAGTGTTTGAGCATTGCCTGCACTGGCATTGCGGCCGCATCTCCCAGACCGCAAATGGTACGGCCGCCGATGTTGTGCGCAACATCGCTTAACAAATCGAGATCTTCCGGCCTGCCTTTACCATGCTCGATACGATGAATCACTCGATACAGCCAGCCAGTGCATTCACGACACGGCGTGCACTGTCCGCATGATTCTTCAAAGTAGAAATAGGACAAGCGTTCCAGCGCCTTCACCATGCACACCGTCTCATCCATGATGATGACCGATCCGGCACCCAGCGCCGAACCGGCCTTGGCGATGGAGTCATAATCCATGGTGCATTGCATCATGATCTCGGCAGGCAGCACAGGCGTGGAAGATCCGCCGGGAATGCACGCTTTGAAGGTGTGCCCATCACGAATGCCGCCTGCCATTTCAAGCAGCTCGGCAAAGGGCATCCCCATCGGTACTTCATAGTTGCCGGGACGATTGACGTGCCCGGATACCGAGAACAGTTTGGTGCCGCCGTTATTCGGTTTGCCCAGTTCCAGAAATTTCTGCCCGCCCTCACGGATGATGTAGGGGATGCTGGCAAAGGTTTCAGTATTGTTGATTGTGGTGGGTTTGCCATACAGGCCGAAACTTGCCGGGAACGGGGGTTTAAAACGCGGCTGTCCCTTCTTGCCTTCGATGGATTCAAGCAGCGCTGTTTCTTCGCCACAGATGTAGGCGCCATAACCATGGTGGTTGAACAAGTGAAAATCGAAGTCCGTTCCACAGATACCATCGCCCAGAAAACCGGCAGCCTTGGCTTCTTCGACCGCTGCTTCCATGAGTTCGTAGGCTTCCCATATTTCGCCGTGGATATAATTGTAGCCACGCTTGGTACCCAGGGTATAAGCAGCTATGGCCATGCCTTCGATCAGCGCATGCGGATTCAACAGCATGATGTCACGATCCTTGAAAGTCCCCGGCTCACCCTCGTCGGAATTGCATACCAGGTATTTGTCACCATCGAAATGGCGTGGCATGAAACTCCACTTCAAACCAGTCGGAAACCCTGCGCCGCCACGACCGCGCAATGCCGATTTTTTAACTTCGGCAATGATGGTTTCAGCCGACGTTTTTTCACTCAGAATTTTTTGCAATGCGGCATAGCCGCCATTAGCAACATACGTGGACAACTTCCATGATTCCGGAAGATGTACCGTATTGAATATGACTTCACCGCCTTTGATCACCATGTTATTTCAGCTCTTCGAGGATGCTGTCCACTTTCTCGGGCGTGAGAAAGCCTTCCATGCGGTGGTTATTGATCATGCACAACGGCGCATCGCCGCAGGCCCCCATGCATTCACCCTCTTTCAGGGTAAAGCGACTGTCTTCGGAAGTTTCACCAAAGCCGCATCCCAGCTTCTTTTTCAAGTGCTCGGCAATCTCCGGCGCACCCATGAGCGCACAGGAAATATTGGTGCACAAGGTAATCTTGTGCCGGCCCAGAGGCACAGTGTTGTACATGTTGTAGAACGTTGCCACTTCATAGACGGCAATGGTCGGCATTCCCAGATAGTCGGCGACAAAATCCATGGTCTCGTTGGATAACCAGCCTTTTTCTACCTGAGCGATACGCAATGCCGACATCACGGCAGATTGCCGCTGATTAGCCGGATATTTGGCAATTTCGTAATCGATCTGGGCGAGAGAATCTGGGCTTAGCATTATCGGTCAATCTCCCCAAACACAATATCCTGAGTGCCAATGATGGCAACCACGTCAGCAATCATATGACCGCGCGTCATCTCATCCAGCGCAGCCAGATGCGGATAACCCGGTGCACGAATTTTCAGTCGATAGGGTTTGTTGGCGCCGTCCGATACCAGATAGATGCCAAATTCACCCTTGGGATGCTCCACCGCAGCGTAAGCCTCACCCTCGGGCACATGCATGCCTTCAGTAAACAGCTTGAAGTGGTGGATCAACTCTTCCATGTTCTGTTTCATATCCACGCGGGACGGCGGCGCCACTTTGTGATTATCAGTAATCACCGGACCCGGATTACGCCGCAACCAGTCGATGCATTGCTTGACGATGCGGTTGCTTTGCCGCATTTCTTCCATGCGAACCAGATAGCGGTCATAGCAGTCGCCATTCACGCCTACCGGGATGTCGAATTCCATACGATCGTAGACTTCGTATGGCTGTTTTCTGCGCAAATCCCATTCTATTCCCGAACCACGCAGCATCGGACCGGTAAAACCCAGAGCCAGTGCACGCTCTGGCGACACCACGCCAATACCGACGGTACGCTGCTTCCAGATACGATTGTCGGTAAGCAGCGTTTCGTATTCGTCCACATAGGTGGGAAAACGCCGTGCGAAATCTTCGATGAAATCGAGAACCGAGCCCTGGCGATTGGTATTCATATCGCGGATCGCGGCGGCATTGTGAATTTTGGACGCCTGGTACTGAGGCATCGTATCGGGCAGATCACGATAAACGCCGCCCGGCCGATAATAGGCAGCATGCATGCGCGCCCCTGAGACGGCTTCATACACGTCCATCAAGTCTTCACGCTCGCGGAATGCATACAGAAATACCGTCATTGCGCCAATATCCAGCGCGTGCGCACCCAACCACAACAGGTGATTGAGAATACGGGTGAGTTCATCGAACAATACGCGGATGTATTGAGCGCGCTCCGGCACAGTGATGTCCATGAGCTTTTCGATGGCCATGACGTAGGCGTGCTCATTGCTCATCATGGACACATAATCCAGACGATCCATATACGGCAACGCCTGAATGAATGTCTTGTGCTCGGCGAGTTTTTCGGTAGCGCGGTGCAACAGGCCAATGTGCGGATCGGCACGCTCGATGACTTCGCCATCCAGCTCAAGCACCAGACGCAGCACACCGTGAGCGGCCGGATGCTGCGGCCCGAAGTTCATGGTGTAATTTCTGATTTCAGCCATCAGGCACGCTCTCCATAATTCTCTTCACGCACGATACGGGGCGTCACTTCGCGCGGATCAATGCTCACCGGCTGATAAATCACGCGTTGCTGTTCCGGGTCGTAACGCATTTCCACATTGCCTGACAACGGGAAATCCTTGCGGAACGGGTGACCGACAAAACCATAGTCAGTCAAAATGCGACGCAAATCAGGATGGCCATCAAACACAATCCCGAACAGGTCGAATGCTTCGCGTTCGAACCAGTTCGCAGCGGGCCATACCTTGACCAGGGTGGGTACTACCGGGAAATCATCCTCCGCTGCAAACGCGCGCACACGCACACGCCGATTCTTGCTGATCGAGAGCAAGTGATACACCACAGCGTAACGCTGACCTTCCCAGGCGCCATCCCGATATGCCGAGTAATCCATTCCGCACAGGTCGATCAACTGTTCAAAACGCAAACCGGCATGGTCGCGTAGCGTCGTCATCACTTCAATGAGGTCGCTTGCACGCACTTCAATGGTCAACTCACCCAGCGCATCCCGCTGCCGAACAAGCTTGGTGCCTAATGCAGTGATCAGGGTAACGGACAGGCTTTCCAATGAAGGATTCATGACTTCTCGCTCTACCGATTAACGCGCGATGGTGTTGGTGCGCTTGATTTTGTTCTGCAACTGGATGATTCCATACAGCAATGCCTCGGCTGTCGGCGGGCACCCCGGCACGTACACGTCTACCGGAACGATACGGTCACAACCGCGCACCACCGAATAGGAGTAATGGTAATAGCCGCCTCCATTTGCGCAGGAACCCATGGAGATCACCCAGCGTGGCTCAGCCATCTGGTCGTATACCTTGCGTAAGGCTGGCGCCATTTTGTTACACAGCGTACCCGCCACGATCATCACGTCTGACTGGCGCGGGCTGGGACGAAATACAATACCAAAGCGATCCAGGTCATAGCGCGATGCGCCAGCCTGCATCATCTCCACTGCACAACAAGCCAGACCGAAGGTCATTGGCCACAGCGAACCGGTACGAGTCCAGTTAATCAGTTTGTCAGCCGTCGTGGTGACAAAACCTTTCTCCAAAACGCCTTCTATTCCCATTCCAGCGCTCCTTTCATCCACTCGTACACAAAGCCAACCACCAGAATTCCCAGAAAAATCACCATCGCAAGGAAACCGAACATACCGATTTCTTCAAGCACAATCGCCCACGGAAACAGGAAAGCGATTTCGAGATCGAACAAAATGAACAGGATGGCG
>JBDSHM010000539.1:0-5241 GCA_039918495.1 Sulfuriferula sp.
AGCGGCTTCTTCGCCTTCCACTGCCTTGAAATCGATATTCACACCGGAGTTCGGTACCTGTCCGGTGGCGAGTACCACCAGATCTGCATTTTCAATACTGGCGTTCTGGTCGCCCAGAATCATGTCCTGGAAATTCACTTTGCAGGTATTGCCTGCGGGTTCCACTGACGTCACCTTACCCTTGGTAAACGTCACACCCTTTTCCTGCGCGCTGCGATAAAAATCCTCGCCGTTGCCGGGGGTGCGTAGATCAGTGTAGAGCACAGTAGTGTCGATGTCGGTGTTGGCGTCCTTGAAGTACATCGCCTGTTTGATGCTGGTGTTGCAACAATGGCCCGAACAATAGGCCAGATGCGTACCGCTGGCATCGCGCTGCCCGGCGCATTGCACGAACACAACCGATTTCACCGGCTGGCCGTCGGATGGGCGCAGGATCGGACCGCCGCGTTCTGCGGCTTCTCGCGCCAGCTGTTCCAGACCACCTTGGTCTACCACATTCGGCGATGCGCCATAACCGAGCTCGGGAAGCTTGTTGGCATCATAAAGCTCAAAACCGGTCGCCTGCACAATCGCGCCCACATCTTCGGTCGCTGTGCTGCCGGATTCAGTAGCAATGTCCGCTTGGAACCGTCCCGGCGCACCACTGGTTTTGGCCAGTGTCGCATTCAGGTAAACCTTGATGTTGGGATCGGCTTCGATGGCCGATACCATCCCAGCCACGCCGTTATCCACCGGTGCCTTGTAGGGCTCGTGTGAGGGCACACGCATATGCAATTTGGCTGCCCAGCCACCGAGGTGACCGGATTTTTCCACCAGTACCACCGGATAGCCCGTTTTGGCCGCTTCCAGCGCTGCCGTCATGCCTGTGATACCGCCACCGACAACCAGTAATGTCTTGCTGGTACCGGTATTGGGATTGCCTTCCGGCTGACGCATGGCCTTGATTTCTGCACTGCCCATGCGCAGATAATCTTCAGCCATTTCCTGCGTGGTTTCGCGTGCCTCCTCCGTATCTGGACGAATCCAGATCACCCCTTCACGCAAGTTAGCGCGCGACATTGCTACGGTAGGAAAATAAAATGCATCAGTCTTGGCACGACGCGAGCAGGCGCCGATCATGATATGGGTCACGCCATCGTTATCGATATCATTCTGGATCGTTGCTACCCCTTCGGTACTGCACAGAAAGGGATGCGGTTTGACTTGCTGAATTTTGCCTTCTTTTTTGACCACATCGACCAGTGCGTCCGTATCCAGACGTTCGCCCAGACCACAACCCTGACAGATATATGCGGCGACTTTTTTCTCTACGGCCATGTTTAAACCTCCGCCTTTGCGACTTTGTTGACCACTTGAATCGCACGAAGCGCAGCTGCCGTGGCAGATTGCACCGAGCGATTCACGTCCAGTGCGTTGGATGCGCAGCCGGCGCCGAAAAACGCACCGTTGGCTGGATCAGCCTCGATAAACCCGCTGGAATCGGCAAGGATTTCTGTCGGAATATTGGCGCCCTTCACCGACGGCTCCATGCCCACCGCCAACACGCACAAGTCGTGGGCAGTGGCATATCGATGATAGCCCTCAGTGTTCACGCCATGCAGGATCACGTCACCGCTGGCGTCGTCCTGAGTCACTTTGGCCACCTTGGATTTGATGAAACTGACGTTGGGGTTGGCCTGCACCTTGGCGTAGAAATCCTCGAAACGATCTATGGCGCGAATATCGATGTAATAGATGGTGGACTTGCCCTCATCGCCAAAATGTTCCTGTACATAACTGGTCTGTTTAAGTGAGGCCATGCAGCAAATACGCGAGCAGTGACGCAGATGATTTTCGTCACGCGAACCGGCGCACTGTATAAAGGCGACGTTCTTCGCTTCCTTGCCATCGGATGGACGCAAAATTTTGCCGCCGGTGGGGCCGTGCGGATCGGCCAAGCGCTCGAATTCAACGCTGGTAATCACATTCTTGAAACGGTCATAACCGTAAGGCTGAATCTTGTTGGCGTCATAGGGTTGCCAGCCCGTTGCCCAAACCACCGCGCCCGCCTTGATCCGCACAGTTTCTTCCTGCATATCAAGGTCGATGGCGTTATATTTGCAAGCTGCCTTGGCTTTCTCTGCGTCCGCTGTGCCAATAATGGATTGATCCAGTACATAACGCATCGGATAAGCCATCTTGTTCGGCAGGTAGGCCGCTTTCATGGTATTCAACCCGTAATTGAAAGGGTTCGATATCTCTGCATCCACTACTTTGGCACAGTCGCCACAGGCCGTGCAATTGGCATTGACATAACGCGGGGTAATTCGGATGGTGGCCGTGTAGTCGCCTTTGGCACCTGTGATGCCGGTCACTTCCGCCATGGTCAAGAGACGGATGCGCGGATTGGATTTGAGCCTGCGCAAATTGATTTCCAGGCCGCAAATCGGATGACACAGTTTGGGAAAATAACGATACAGCTGGGAGGTACGCCCTCCAATGGCCGGGTTTTTCTCCACCAACACCACATTTTTGCCGGTTTCTGCTGCTTCCAAGGCAGCTGTCATACCGGAAATACCACCACCGACGACCAGGATGGTCTCGTTTGTTGCTACAACTTCCGTCATCAAGTCTCCTCCATTCATAACGGATAAAGCATTCAGTCATTACGACGAACACTAGAATTTTTCGGGAAGCCGCTCAAGCGATCTTTTCCCCGAGTGAATCTGCTTAACTACACTCCCGGACTGCGGTGAATGTTACCCTGAACCAGGCAGGCTATCCACAGCGGGCCGGGGTAAATTCAATTGAAAATTCTTATCCTGAAATAGAGGGGGTGAATTGCAGCGAATGCTTATGCTGTTATGAAAATCGAGTGCGAGTGCAACCGGCGGCATGTCCAATCGAAGTTCAGGAAAGCCTCATTAGCTGACTATATAGTACGACTTTCGTACTGCGGTGGTTGCCGAGCCGGATCATCCGCCAGGTTAAGCAAATGGGCGACATCGTTGAGATCCTCGATAATGAATTTCCCGCCTTCCCAGGCGCAAGTGGTGACTGAAGCATTTTCGATACGCATATCCCGAAATGCCGAAAGCGGCTGGCCCAGCATTGCCAGCACGATCATCCTGACAACACCTGCATGCGTAATTGCCAGAACGGTTCCTGACTGCGCTGCCGTATGCGCAAGAAACGATTGCACGCGTTGCTGCATGTCTTGGAGCGACTCGCCTCCGGGAAACATCACTTGCTGCGGGGTGTGCTTCCACTGACGCAGCAACTCGGGCCATTTCAATTTGACTGCAGCTTGTTGCAATCCCTCCCATTCACCGTAACCCAGCTCCATTAAGCGGTGATCAGTGGTGACAGGGAGATTGTGCGGCCTGGCAATCATATGCGCCGTAGCCTGAGCACGCATCAACGGACTCGCTACAATGCTGATCTCTTCAGTTGCTGAAAACCGTCGGGCAAGCGCCTGTGCCTGCGCCTCGCCCCAGGCCGATAAGGGTGGATCACTGTGTCCCTGATAGCGGCCATCCCGGTTCCAGGTCGTTTCACCATGCCTTGCCAGCAGCAATCTCATTGAATATCCATTTTCAATGCAGGTTAATAATCAGTAACGCCAGGACAAACCAAACACCCATCTATTGCCGGCATGGATACCCTGTCCTGCGAGGTCAGATTCATACTCGATAATCGGCCGTATGTTTTTTGTCAGTGCAAAGCGTAACCCCAGCCCACCTCTGAGCAGGTTATAGAATTCCGACGCATTCGGATTTTCGCTGGATGGAAGCGCGCTGTTTACGCCAAAGGTTCGAGCGCAGAATAAGGAACCGAAGATATCCACGTTCCGGAACAACTGTGTACCCACGTCCGCAGTGGCACGCCACTGAGTCACACTGCTGTTGAAAAACATGCGTGGGCCGATGGAAAAACTGCCATAGGCGAGTCGTTGGCCAAATCGGTGCTTGATCCCGAATTGATAATCCGGCTCTATTGCGGTGTGGCCCACACCCAGTTGCGGATTACTCGATACCGATCCTGTCGGCAGAATAATATTCAATGCAAGCGCATCGGCAAAAGTCTCTCCCTGCCTTAATCCGCGCACCACGCCAATCTCCTGATCCTGCAGGCCGGATGACGTATAGCTTGTGCTGATATTTTTTTTGGTTTTGGTCTTGCGCTCTTGTGCCGCCCGCAAATCATATTGCAGCGCCCATCCGTCTCCCAATCCGTGTTCTCCGGTTACTTTAAGTTGCGTTTCGGAAGAGTTTGAAGTGCTGGGGTATGTTTCGCTACCGAAGTGTGATGAAGAAAACACGCGATCGGAACGGTAGAGACGCAGTATCGGTTTGACTTTCCCGGCTCCTGCCGCAGGAATCCATGGGTCTGCGTTTGCGGGTGACGCCATCAGGACTGAAGCAACCGTAACCAGCATCCTGAAGCCTGTTTTTATATGCATTTTATTCCGGGTCTCTTTGCAGGAAAAATCCGTGCTTATCATGACGTGACTCAATTGGAAACAGCAATAGCACTGCGACCGCTATTCCATAGATCGAAATAACGCCCGCGTTGGGCCAGCAGCTGTTCGTGGGTCCCCATTTGCACAACGCGACCTTGGTCCAACACAAGAATGGCATCAGCGCTGGTAATGGTTGTCAGCCGATGCGCAATGATCAGGGTGGTACGGCCGCTGGTAAGGCGCTGTAATGCTTCCATGACAATGCGCTCGGTAAATGCATCCAAGCCACTGGTGGGTTCATCCAGGATCACAATGGGTGCATTACGCAACATTGCCCGCGCAATGGAAACGCATTGGCGCTGTCCACCAGATAACGTTGCCCCACGTTCTCCAACCATCGTGTCATAGCCGTCGGGCATGCCTTTGACCAGTTCGTGAATACCCGCGGCCTGCGCCGCCGCGATAGCCTGGTCGCGACCCGCTCCTGCCAGACCATAGGCGATGTTCTCCCAAACGGTGCCGGAAAACACCAGTGCTTCCTGCAAAACCAGGGCGACCTGACTGCGCACAAATCCCAGCGACAACTCGCGCAGATCATGATCATCCAGCATGATCTGGCCACTCAGCGGATCGTGGAAGCGCGGGATCAGGCTCACCAATGTACTCTTGCCGGCGCCGGTCGCACCAACGAGTGCCACTGTCTGGCCCGGTTTGACGTGGAACGAAACATTCTGCAATACCATATCGCCAGGCTGGTAGCCAAAACTCACCGAGCGGAACTGCAATTGCCCTTTGCACGA
>JBDSHM010000540.1:0-4988 GCA_039918495.1 Sulfuriferula sp.
GTTGACCACCCGGATCTTCAGGTCGGGCAGACGCTCGCGCAAGATGGAGACCGCGGCGAGCGTCTCCAGCGTGGGCACGTCGCCACAACACGCCATGACCACGTCCGGGGGAACGTCCTGGTCGTTGCTGGCCCACTGCCAGATGCCGATGCCTTGACTGCAATGCTTGACGGCAGCGTCCATGGTCAGCCATTGCGGCGCGGGGTGTTTGCCCGCGACCACGACATTGACATAGTGGCGACTGCGCAGGCAGTGGTCCATCACCGACAACAGGCAGTTGGCATCTGGAGGAAAATAAACCCGAACCACCTCAGCCTTCTTGTTCACGACATGGTCGATAAAGCCGGGATCCTGATGCGTGAAACCGTTGTGATCCTGACGCCAGACATGTGAAGTCAGCAGGTAGTTGAGGGAGGCGATCTTGCGCCGCCATGGCAGATGCGCCGTAATCTTCAACCATTTGGCGTGCTGGTTGAACATTGAGTCGATGATATGAATAAACGCTTCGTAGCAATTGAAAAGTCCATGCCGTCCCGTGAGCAGATACCCTTCCAGCCAACCCTCGCATTGGTGCTCGCTGAGCATCTCCATCACGCGCCCGGCAGGTGCGAGAAACTGGTCGTTCGGAACGGTCTCGGCATTCCATTGGCGCTTGGTCACCTCGAACAGCGCTTCCAGACCGTTGGAGAGCGTCTCGTCCGGACCAAACACGCGGAAATTACGTTGCTCCTGGTTCAGCTTTGCGATATCGCGCAGGAATGGCCCAAGCACATGCGTGTCACCGATGCCGGGGATGCCGGGCGTGGATACATCGACAGCGTAGTCACGGAAATCCGGCATGCGCAGGTCGCGCAACAGCATACCGCCATTGGCGTGTGGATTCGCACCCATACGCCGATCACCTGTGGGAGCCAGTTCGGCCAAGTCCGGTTTCAGGCGGCCCTGTTCGTCAAAGAGCTCTTCCGGCCGATAGCTTTTCAGCCAATCCTCCAATAATTGCAGATGCTCGGGATGCTTATTCGGATGCAACGGTACCTGATGGGAACGGAAGTTGCCTTCAATCTGCAGTCCGTCGACTACCTTGGGCCCGGTCCAGCCCTTGGGGGACTTGAGCACGATCATGGGCCAGCGCGGTCGCGTGGCGTCGTTGTTGTCACGCGCATTGCGCTGGATGTGCCGGATGTCTTCGATGGCCTTATCCAAAGTCGCGGCCATAAGTTGATGCATCGCTTCCGGCTGATCGCCTTCCACAAAATACGGCGTCCATCCGTAGCCGCGCAGCAATTGCTCCAATTCCTCGTGCTCAATGCGCGCCAGAATGGTTGGGTTGCTGATCTTGTAACCATTAAGGTGAAGGATCGGCAGCACCGCACCGTCGGTGACTGGATCGAGAAATTTGTTGGAGTGCCATGCGGTGGCCAGTGGTCCGGTTTCCGCCTCACCATCGCCGACAACACAAGCGACGACCAGACCGGGATTGTCGAACACCGCCCCGAACGCATGGCTGAGCGAATATCCCAATTCGCCCCCCTCGTGAATCGAACCCGGGCACTCCGGTGAGGCATGGCTGGGAATGCCTCCGGGAAACGAGAACTGCAGAAAGAGCTTCTGCAGTCCGGCCTCATCCTGACTGATATTGGGATAGATCTCGCTGTAGGTGCCCTCGAGGTAGGTGTTGCCCACCACGGCCGGGCCGCCGTGCCCGGGGCCGGATACGTAAATCATGTCAAGTTCATATTGCTGGATGACGCGATTCAAGTGGGCGTAGATAAAGTTCTGCCCGGGCGTCGTACCCCAGTGCCCCAGCAGCATGTTTTTCACATCCGAGATCGTCAGTGGCCGTTTCAGCAGCGGATTAGCAGCAAGATAGATCTGGCCTACCGACAAATAGTTGGCGGCACGCCAGTAGGCATCTATTTTGCCCAGAAAGTCGGGTGACAACGGGTTGCCGGTAAGCTTGTCCTGTTTCGTCTTCATGACGCTATCCCATCCTTTTTAACTGGCGTATTTAAAAGCTGGCAGACTGATTTCACGATCATCACCTCCTCATCCGTATGCATGACACGAACTGTGACCGGACTAGCCGGTACAGAAATCACACCCGTATTCGTCACATTGCTTTTTTCCTCAATCGCGATGCCCAGGAATGCCAGTCCGTCGCATATGCGTGCCCGAACTGTCGCCGCGTTCTCGCCAACACCGCCTGCGAATACCAGCGTATCAAGTCCACCCAGCACCGCTGCATAGGCACCGATCCATTTTTTAACCTGATAACAAAACAGCGCAACCGCTTCAGCAGCACGCACATCCGTTGCCTCGCGTTCCATCAGATCGCGCATGTCAGCGCTGGTCTCGGACACGCCAAGCAGCCCGGATTCATGGTTGATGATCCGATTGAACTGTGGGGGAGTCAGATTTTCGCTCTGCATCAAGTACCACGCCACGCCCGGATCGAGATCGCCCGGTCGCGTACCCATGATCAAACCGCCCGCCGGCGTGAATCCCATACTGGTATCGATACTCTGGCCGTTACGAACGGCGGCAAGGCTCGCTCCGTTACCTAAATGCGCCAGAATCACCCGGCCTTGAGCTGCTTTCGTGCCGGCGATATGCTCGAGTTCCTGCATTAAATAAGCATAGGACAAACCGTGAAAACCATAGCGCTGAATACCGATTGCATCGAAACGGCGCGGGATAGGCAGGAGCCGCGCCACACGCGGTAAGGTATGGTGAAATGCCGTGTCGAAGCAGGCCACCTGCTGTAGTTCAGGATAACGTTTGCCGAATGCTTCGATCAGCTCAATCTCGATCGGGAGATGATCCGGATCGTAAAAACGGATGCGATGCAGTTCATCCAGCAATGATCGGGTAATACGTTCCGGCTGACTATGATGCATGCCATGAACCACGCGATGCCCGATTGCCGTGACATGCGTGAAGCCGACTTGTTGTTCAAGCCAGTCAATCAGAAAATTGACTGCCGAACTGTGATCGGCTGCTTCGATGCCAAAACTTTCCTGTCGATCCTGATCCGTATCATCGAAGATCAGCGTGGTCCCGGATAAACCGACGCGGTCGATTTTGCCTGACAGTCTGCGATGCATGGCTACACCGGTCTGATACAGCGCAAACTTGATGCTGGATGAGCCGCCGTTAATCGTCAGAACATTGGTGCTTGCAGATAGCATGCTTGAATCCCCTGCCATTGTGCGCTTCGAATCAGGCATGTTGCTCAGTCATGTCCGAATAACAGCTTGTTGACCGTGTCATTGTCGATAGTTTCATTGAACAGATTGCGCACCAGGATTTCGCTGCCCAGGACTTGCGGCGCAAACAGCATGTCAGGCTGCACGCGGCGGATTTTGGAAAGATGCCGCACATCATTGACCGCGGCGATGGTTTTTACACCCGGTGCCAATTCCTTCACGGCGAGCACCGTAAAGGCATTTTCGGCATCATCGTCGCGCAAGGTAAGCACAGCCTTGGCCTTTGGCACACCCGCCTGCTGGAGTACCTCGTTGCTCGTAGCATCACCCACGATCACGTCAGCATCATCCGGATAGGGCGAGATTCGGTCAGGCGGGACAACAACCGTAATCGGCACGTTGCGGCTGCGCAGTTCCTCCCATAAGGTATAGGCCAGACTTGATGCACCGATAATGACGTAGTGATTATGGCGAGTTTCGCGTTGCATTCTTCCCTCCAGAGCACGTTTCAAACTGCCGCCCACCAGCGGGCCAATTACAACCGACAGCGTAGTGGCAAATACCGTGATGCCCAGCACGATCATGGACACGGTGAACATACGTGCCTCCAAGGTGCGGGGCACAATATCACCATACCCTACTGTTGACATGGTTTCTACCGTGTAATAAAAGGCGGTATGCAAGCTGCGAATGGATGGCGCATATCCCGCGCCAAACCAAAGGCTGCCCAGCACGCCATAAATCAGCAGGCTGCCCACACCAAGCAAGGCGAACAGCGAGCCGGCGGCCAGGCTACTGTGGTTAAAGCGTCTGCTATAGACCAGTAGCGCCGCAATGAGCAAAACATTTGTGATGAATACCGCATCCGGCCTGTGCGCAAACCACACGGCCAGACCGGCTGAGAGAAATGCAAGCAGCAGGCTGATGACCCAGGCTGTTCGGGCACGTAACAGCAAGCCCAAAGACATCAGGATGAGACCAATGCCGAGAAGCATACGCGGGAACGCAGCCAGGTCCGCCACGCGAAAAATGCTTCCGGCACCATGTTGCAGCAGGCTATTCAGCGCACTTAGTAAAGCCCCAAATCGCTGACGAACCTGCAAGCTGCCGCTTGCGGCCGCGAGCAAAGCTGTCAGCACTTGCGGACCCTGTTGACGCCAAGCGCACAGCACCCAACGCAGCGCTACTGAAAATAATGCACGCACAACCTGCCGCCTATCCACCTCAGGTATTGCGGATGGCAGCGAAGGCGATGGCCCGCCTAACATTAGGTCGGAGACGGATTTCGGATCTGAAGTTGTGATGACCGAATCACTTTAATCGAGTAACACCGTGGCTGATTGAGTCCATCCATTGCTAAAGTTATGTGACGCCTTCAGGCTATTTCGTTCCCGCAGCAGTCACTTCAAGATGGACCGCGCTGTTCGCGGAGGTAAGCGGCCAATTCTGGACTTGTTGCCAAGCCTGCTGCGCTGCGGGCGGCAATTTGTCCATGTGTTTCAGAAACAGTGCCAGCGTCCAAATTTCTTGGTCGCTGAGGGTGGATGTCCATGCAGGCATGCCGGTCAGACGAATACCATGTTTTATTTTCCAGAACGAATACGCTTCGGGATCATCTTCCACCCCATCAGTCGCCAATTGCGGAGGCTTCGGATATTCGCCTCCCGCTATGGGAGAAAGAGACGCATCACCCTTTGCCGAACCATGGCAAACCGCACAGTTCTGGGCATACAGATGAACGCCATTGATGAGATTCTGGTCCGTCAGGGCCACTGGATTAGG
>JBDSHM010000541.1:0-2834 GCA_039918495.1 Sulfuriferula sp.
GAGTATATTAGCGGCGTTATTTTATTCGAAGAAACGCTAGGGCAGCATGCAGATGACGGCACGCCACTCCCCGAAATTCTTTCGCGCCAACACATTGTGCCAGGCATCAAAGTCGATAAAGGCAAGATACCGCTGGCACGTTCTGCTGGAGACGAGATCACTCAAGGCCTCGATGGGTTGGCGGAACGCCTCAGAACTTATAAAGAGCAGGGGGCGCGTTTCGCCAAGTGGCGCGAAGTCTACGCCATCAGTGCAGCCAATCCGACTCAACTTGGCATGGATGCCAATGCAGAGATGCTGGCGCGCTATGCTGCCGTTTGTCAGGAAGAAGGTTTCGTACCCATCGTCGAACCCGAAGTGCTCATCGATGGAGAGCATGACCTGATGCGCAGTCTGGAAGTGACTGAGGCGGTACTGCATGCGGTATTCCAGGCGCTGTATCGTCACCATGTCATGCTGGAGTACATGATACTCAAGCCGAACATGATATTGCCGGGTAAGCAGCATTCATCCAAGGCCACCCCCGCACAGATTGCCGAAGCCACCATCAAGGTACTTAGACGCACCGTGCCTGCAGCAGTACCCAGTATCAATTTTCTGTCCGGAGGGCTGAGTCCGGTGGAAGCCACCGCTAATTTGAACGCAATGAATGCCGAGTTTCCAGGACAGCCATGGGTACTTTCTTTTTCATTTGGGCGTGCGTTACAGCAGCCTGTTCTTCAAGCCTGGTCGGGCAACGTGGAAAACATCCCCAGAGCCCAACAAGCGCTGTATCAGCGTGCGAAATTGAATGGGTTGGCGTCTGCAGGGAAATACCAGCCGGAGATGGAAAAGTTTGAGCCATAGACCCGGATCAAGCGCATACCCGCTCAAATCCCCGCATACCATTCATAACCCTGATCTTCCCAGTAGCCGCCTTTTCCACCGCCGATACTGGCAAAGCTGCCTACAAGCAGAATGCCGGTAATATATTTCGCCATTTTATAGCCCAGTTGCCGTTCGATACGGACACGGATGGGTGCCCCATTGGCAATAGGTAAAGGCACATCGTTCAGTTCATAGGCAAGTATGGTTTGCGGATGACGAGCATCCTCCATATCGATGCTCTCGTAATAGTGTGTACCTTGTGCATCCATCGGATCGGCACAGTAAAACACCACGTAGCGCGCTTCCGGCATGGGCTGAACCTGATCGAGCATGATGCTCAGCGGCGTCCCTTTCCATTTGCCTATGGCGCTCCAACCTTCCACACAGTCATGACGGGTGATCTGGGTGCGACTGGGTAAGTTACGTAAATCCGTCAGTGAAAACGTAGCGGGGCGAGCTACCAATCCGCCAATTTGCAAACGATAATCTACAAAGTTATTGGCAGCCAGTGCCTGATAATGTGGATTTTCCGGATTCGAAGTACCGTTGCTGCGAAATGTTGGTGACAGATCAGCCACGCTGAATTCCTGCGCCGTGGCCTGACGGGGAATAATTAGGCGCTGAGTGGCGTGAGTGAGCTTTTCTGCGCTATCGAGCACCTTCGGAAACCATTCGCTGCGCGACAGTCGCTCACATCCGGATAACAGCAACACACTACTCGAAGTCAGCGCACGCAAAAGAAACCGCCGGCGATTGGTCTTATTCGTGATCATTATCAGACTCCTCGACGGCAATGCGATAATGTCCGGTAATCATCGACCGCAGATTATTCCATGCGCCACTAATCATGACTTCAAACACATGAATAAAGACAAACGCCACCAGCGCCCAGGCCACGACGAAATGGATAGTACGTGCCGACTGCCGCCCCCCAACGATATCGACCCAACCCGGAATCAGCGCATCCAACCCCGGTGACATGGCCAAGCCCATCAAAATGATCAGCGGGAATAATCCAAAGATAACACTCAGGTAGGCCAGTTTTTGCAGAATGTTGTAACGTTTGGCGGCTGTACCGGATGGATGGCGTAACAGCAAATGATTTTTAATGGATTGCCCGATAGTGCGCCAGTCAAGGCGAGTAGGCGCCAAATCGCGACTTAAATGATGGCTGAATAGCGTATAGAGCAAATACGCTGCGCCATCGATTACCAGTACCCACGCAAAGAAAAAATGCCAGCGCCGTGCCATGGCTAACCATTGTGCGCCCGGCAGCGTCATCCAGGCAGGGAACCCGCGCGCGGTCCGTTCTCCGTCCGCGCCATCAGTCCATCCGAATATCCCGGTGGTATTGAATTCATGGCCAAAAATAGTGGTCACACCGATGATATTGCCCTTGCCGGTTTGTTTGGCACCCATTTCCAGTATGGGAGGAGGGCCTGTATAGGATGATTTTCCCCAGTTCAGCGCCGGATGCGCATTGAAAATTTGCAAACCGCTCATCAGCAGTAAGAAAAAAGCAACGACACCTATCCAATGCATTATTCGTACCGCCAAGGTATGTCGATAGTAAACATTGTTATTTTTAGCGCCACCAGTATCATGCAATGACATTATTTAATGCTTTCCACAAAATTTTCCATGCAAAATGAATAGGCCGCTCATTTAAAGTGCTCGTATGATCTTAGTACCATAGGCGACTATAGATAGAAATCAATTTTCGATGACTTCAGTGTCGGCATGATTGTTGCGTATCCCAGCTTGTCCCACTGTCTGAAAACATAACAAATTTCTACACACATCCCGAACAACCTTTCTGGCATCTCGACTTGAATACAGCCGTTACAACGATGACAAATGCGCAATGGTTCATGTTGGTGGGCGGCCTGCTGCTCACCATGGGACTCACCACTTCCATACTCAAGCGTTTACCGGTCACCTCAGCAATCATTTATCTGGCAGTGGGT
>JBDSHM010000542.1:0-6748 GCA_039918495.1 Sulfuriferula sp.
GCGGCAGAAGGTGTCGTACTGGAGGAGAATATTGCTTTTTTCATCGCCAAACAGATACGCTCCAATGTACGTGAGTTGGAAGGCGCGCTTAAACGCGTATTTGCTTATGCCCGATTTTCGGCGCGAAATATTACCCTGGATTTGGTAAAAGAATCACTTAAGGATTTGCTAGCTGTGCAAAGCCGTCAAGTGTCTATTGAAAATATTCAGAAAACCGTAGCCGATTTCTACAAAATAAAAGTAGTAGAAATGTACTCAAAAAAACGAACGCGGTCTCTGGTTCGTCCGCGCCAAATGGCGATGTCTCTGGCTAAGGAATTAACCTCCCTTAGCCTGCCAGATATTGGCGAAGCATTCGGTGGACGCGACCACACCACCGTATTGCATGCGTGCCGAAAAATCATCGAACTCAAGGAACAGGACGCAACAATGAGCCGCGAATATGCATTGCTGTTACAGGTATTAACAAGTTAGTGGATAAATTGTGCATTTTTTGTGGATAACTGGGTTTTTAATCCCTTACTGAAACTTATCCACAATTAGTCAGTGTGTCATACTGACTTTAATGACCACTTTAAATTAGCATTAAGATATTGATAATAATTAATAAATACAGGTTATTCAAAATATACGCCGCCCTTAACTATTACTATTAAGGTTATATATGTTATTACTAGAAGCAGAACGTGATTCGTTGCTTTTCCCGTTACAAACCGTGACCGGAGTAGTTGAAAAACGACATACGCTCCCAATCCTGTCGAATGTTCTAATTGAAAAGAATGCCGGTGTACTGGCAATGACAGCGACCGACCTGGAGATTCAGATCCGGACGTCTACTCAGGCCGATGCAACTGAAGATAATTTCGCAATCACCGTGTCGGCAAAAAAATTGCAGGATATTTGCCGGGCACTTCCAGACAAAGCCAAGCTCCGCTTGGAGGTGAATGATGAACAAATACAGATTAAAGCAGGCAAGAGCCGATTTAATTTACAAACCCTACCCGCAGCAGATTTCCCTGTTATTGAATCAAGCGGAGAAACCGAAAGCCGAGCCAGCCTTAGCCAAAAGTCACTAAAGCATCTAATTTCAAGAGTCCAATATGCGATGGCTCAACAGGATATCCGTTATTATTTAAACGGTATGTTGCTGGTATTGAATGGAAAAACTATTATGGTTATTGCAACGGATGGCCATCGTTTAAGTTTTGCCTCCGCAGAAATGGACCAGGAAAGTGCACCACAGGAAATTATCGTACCGCGTAAAACGGTGCAGGAATTAGGTAAGCAATTGGCAGATAGCGACGATCTGATCCAGATTGAAGTCCGCAGAAACCAGGTGGCGTTTAATTTTGCGCGTATCGAACTGGTTTCTAAGATTATTGAAGGAAAATTTCCGGACTACAATCGCGTCATTCCAAGCAACCATACCAATGTGCTAAAAGTTGCGAGAGTAGCCTTGCTGCAAGCGCTGCAACGGGTGGCGATTCTTTCCAATGAAAAATTCAGAGGCGTACGTTTGGTATTAAACCCTAACGAGTTGCGCATCATCTGCAATAACAATGAGCAGGAAGAAGCGCAAGAAGAGCTGGAGGTGGACTATCAAGGAGCAGCACTGGATATCGGCTTCAATGTTTCCTATTTGCTGGATGCATTGAACAACCTGACCTGCGACTCGGTACAGTGTTTGTTCGGGGATGCGAACAGCAGTATGTTATTGGTTCAACCGGATGATGCCAGCTTCAAATACGTAGTCATGCCAATGCGCATTTGAGCGCGACGTTCCACGTGAAACACTGTCAAACATTAAGAAAGTATCCGTCATGAGCAATGAGTATGATTCTAGCAGTATCAAAATCCTGAAAGGATTGGACGCCGTACGCAAACGCCCGGGTATGTATATTGGTGATACATCTGATGGGGCAGGTTTGCATCATATGGTGTTTGAGGTGCTTGATAATGCAATCGACGAAGCGCTAGGCGGGTATTGTGATGACATCAAAGTCATTATCCATACGGATAATTCTGTTTCCGTAGCCGATAACGGGCGCGGTATTCCCACCGACGAAAAACAGGATGATGAGTTCAAGCGATCCGCGGCAGAAATTGTGATGACGGAACTGCATGCGGGCGGAAAATTCGACCAAAATTCCTACAAGGTATCGGGTGGGTTGCATGGCGTTGGTGTTTCCGTTGTCAATGCGTTGTCAGACTGGCTTAAATTGCGTATCTGGCGGAATGGCAAGGCCCATCAGATGGAGTTCCAGCGTGGGGTGGCTGTTGCACCGCTGGCGGAGATTGGACCCTCTGAGCGTCATGGCACTGAAGTACACTTTATGGCTTCGATAGAAACGTTCGGATTGGTTGAATATCATTACGATATTCTTGCCAAGCGTATTCGTGAGTTATCGTTTCTGAATAATGGGGTAAAAATCGAACTAATCGATCAGCGGGACGGGAAAAGCGAAAACTTTGCTTTCTCTGGCGGAGTGATGGGTTTTGTACAGTACATGAATCGCTCCAAGAGCGTGCTACACCCGCATATTTTTCATGCCGTAGGCGAAAAAGACGGCATGATCGTAGAAGTTTCCATGCAATGGAATGATTCCTACGCAGAAACAGTACAGTGTTTTACCAATAATATCCCGCAACGCGATGGCGGTAGTCATTTGACGGGTTTGCGTACGGCGATGACGCGCACCCTTAACCAGTATATCGAGCAAAGCGAGCAGGCGAAAAAAGCCAAGGTGGAAACCGGTGGTGACGATATGCGTGAAGGTTTGACTTGCGTACTTTCCGTAAAAATCCCCGAACCCAAATTTTCGTCCCAGACCAAGGATAAGTTAGTCTCATCCGAGGTGCAGCCGGTTGTGTCGGAAATCGTCAGCCAGAAACTAAACGAGTTTTTGCTGGAAAACCCGATAGACGCAAAAATCATCTGCGGGAAAATCGTGGATGCCGCTCGTGCCCGCGAAGCAGCCAGAAAGGCGCGCGAGATGACGCGTCGCAAAGGCATTCTGGATGGGATGGGTCTGCCCGGTAAACTTGCCGATTGTCAGGAAAAAGATCCTGCACAATCCGAAATCTATCTGGTCGAGGGCGATTCCGCCGGTGGTTCCGCCAAACAGGGCCGCGATCGCAAGTTTCAGGCGATTCTGCCACTCAAAGGCAAGATTCTGAATGTGGAGAAAGCCCGATTCGATAAACTGATCTCAAGTCAGGAAATCGCTACATTGATTACTGCACTCGGAACGGGTATCGGCAAAGATGAATATAACGCGGATAAATTACGTTACCACCGCATCATTATCATGACCGATGCCGACGTGGATGGCTCTCACATCCGTACCTTGCTACTGACTTTTTTCTATCGCCAGATGCCGGAATTGGTCGAGCGCGGCCATATTTACATTGCCCAACCACCGCTTTACAAGGTCAAGCATGGCAAGACCGAGCGTTATCTCAAGGACGAACACGAACTGAAAGAATTTTTGCTGACGGAAGCGATCAAGGATGCCCGGCTGGTTACCGCCGAACAGAACGGTACCGAAATCGACGGCGAGGCACTCGGAAACATTGCCAAATCCTACTTGTTGGCGGAGGCAGTGATTGAACGCATGAGCCGCTTGATTGATGGTGCAGTCATGCACGCCTTAATGGAGATTGCGCCGGTCAGCCTCAATAATGCGGAGGATGCACAGAGTGCAGTGACCGCGCTAAGCGGGGCCGTGAAAGATAGCGCTGTCGAAATCCGTGCAGAATACGATAGCGAGACGGAACAACATACGCTCAAAATATTGCGCCGCCATCATGGCAACATTCAGGCGACGCGCCTGGATGCAGACTTCATCACCAGTGGCGACTATGCCCAAATACGCGATACCAGCCAGGTATTACAGCATCTGCTGGGCGCAGGCGCGCGTGTAATGCGCGGTGAAAAAGCGCAACCTGTATCCAGCTTCAAGCAGGCATTGGAATGGCTGCTCAACGAAGTGAAGCGGGGCTTGGCAATTCAACGCTACAAGGGTTTGGGCGAGATGAATCCGGGACAATTATGGGAAACCACGATGGACCCAACAGTGCGTCGCTTGATGCGGGTGCAAATTGAAGACGCCATTACCGCCGACGAAATTTTCATAACACTGATGGGCGATCAGGTAGAGCCGCGGCGGGCTTTCATTGAGACCAACGCATTAGGCGTGCGAAATCTGGATGTTTGAGATGGATGCTGTGACCATCAAGCGTTAACGCCGGATGGTGTTCGATAACCCTACCCCCGTTGTGATCCGTGCGCTTTTGCAGCATGCGCGCAGAATTGCCGTGGTGGGTTTGTCACTCCAGCCAAACCGGCCCAGTTATGGTGTGGCGCGTCATATGCAACAGTTTGGTTATCAGGTGGTGCCGGTGCGGCCCATGGTGGCTGAGGTATTGGGAGAGAAAGCCTATTCCAGCCTGTTGGAGCTGCCTTTTCCGGTCGACATCGTTAACGTATTTCGCGCGGCAGAACATATCCCACAGTTAGTAGAAGAGTGCATTCAAGTGGCATGTCCGGTAATCTGGATACAACAGGGCATTATTCACGAACAGGCCGCCCAGCGGGCTAAAGAAGCAGGCCTGATGGTGGTCATGGATCGCTGTATTTACCGGGATTATCTTGAGCTGATGATTTGAGAAAAGAACTGAATGAAGCTTCGCTTTAGCAAAATGCATGGCGCGGGCAATGATTTTGTCGTGTTCGATGCGATTAACCAACGGGTAGAATTGAGCGCCGAGCAGGTGCGATTCATTGCCGACCGACATTTTGGTGTGGGTTGCGATCAATTGTTGCTGGTGGAACGCCCTTCTCGTCCCGACGCGGATTTTCGTTACCGCATTTTCAATGCGGATGGCGGCGAAGTTGAACAATGCGGCAATGGCGCGCGCTGTTTTATGCGTTTTGTGCACGATAAAAAACTGTCTCGCGAAAACGAAATCCGTGTCGAGACCGCCAACGGGATCATCCGGCCACGTCTCGAAATGGACGGGAGGGTTTCCGTCAATATGGGCGGGCCGATTTTTAACCCGGACCAAATACCGTTTACTGCGAGTGAGCGAGCACTCACTTACGGGCTTGAGCTTGAAGGTGAGACGGTTGAAATTAGCGTATTGTCGATGGGTAATCCCCATGCCGTACAGTGCGTAGATAACGTTGACACTGCGGCAGTGGCACGTCAGGGGCCACTAATCGAGAGGCATCCGCGTTTTCCCAACAAAGTGAATGCCGGTTTTATGCAGATTATTGATCGCCAGCATATTCGTCTGCGTGTGTTTGAGCGCGGAGCGGGGGAAACATTGGCATGCGGTACAGGCGCATGCGCTGCCGTCGTTGCAGGCATCAGCCGAGACTTGCTGGATGCAACAGTGCAAGTTGCGACGCGCGGAGGGGAGCTTACTATTCACTGGGCCGGCGTGGGAACACCCGTCTGGATGACCGGCCCCGCAGAGAATGTATTCGAAGGCGAAATTGAATTAGGATAAATATATGCAGACAGAAGATGTTGCCCGCTACTTGGCAGGCCACCCGGAATTTTTTGACCAACACCCCCATTTATTGACCGACGTGCGGGTGAGTCACCCGTTTGAGGGGCGTACAGTATCCATTGTCGAGCGGCAAATACTCAATTTGCGGGAAAAGCATAAGCTGCTTGAAACGAAGTTGGCGGAGCTGATAGAGTTCGGCGAAGAGAATGATGCGATAGCAGAAAAAATGCATCATTTATCGCGTGTATTAATGGCGGCACGAGAATTGCCGACGCTATTGCAAACACTCAAACTTAATTTACACGACGATTTTGGCATCCCCCATGCAGCGCTGCGCATCTGGGAAGGCGCAACTTCGCTAGTGGAGTTCTCGGCCGTGTCCGAAGCCGTCAAAAATTGGGCGGAACAGGCCAGCCAGCCGCATTGCGGTGCGTTGCCCATGGATGAAATGGCGGACTGGTTTATCGGCACAAGCCATCCACGTTCATTTGCGACGGTACCCTTAAAAGCGGATCGTAGCATCGGTGTTCTGGTATTGGCTTCGGAAGATGTGCAGCGGTTTTACCCGCAAATGGGCACGCTTTACCTGCATCGATTGGGTGAATTGCTAGCAGCCGCCGTACAGCGTTGTTTACCGTGACCCCAGCCGCCCGGCTTGAAGCTTATTTGGTCTATCTGGGCAGCGAGCGCGGGCTGTCTGGCCATACGTTGGAAAACTACGCACGTGATTTACGCGCGCTGTTCGCAAAAATGGATAAAGATAAAATTGGCCTGGAAGCCATACAAATTCAGGATATCCGCCGCGTCCTGGCGGGACTCCATGCACAAGGCTTATCAGGTAAAAGCCTAGCGCGCATGCTTTCCGCCTGGCGTGGGTTTTATCGCTACCTGGTGAAGCGCCACGGCTACACCCACAACCCCTGCGAGGGGCTACATGCACCAAAATCGCCGAGGCCACTGCCGAAGGCGCTCTCACCCGACCAAACCCGGCAGCTTCTGGAAACACCACAGGACTTTACGCTAAGAGTTCGTGATCAGGCTATGCTGGAATTGTTTTATTCCTCCGGACTACGCCTTTCGGAACTGGCTGGACTCAAGCTATCCGAGCTTGATTTAAGCAGTGGCGAAGTTACGGTTACCGGCAAGGGTAACAAAACCCGCATTGTGCCCGTAGGTAGCCGTGCTTCTCAAGCGCTGACCGAATGGCTGACAGAGCGTCCAACGGGTACTG
>JBDSHM010000543.1:0-3489 GCA_039918495.1 Sulfuriferula sp.
GCTTCGACCTGACCAGCACCGATGTGCCGATGGTCAAAGCCACCAACTGCATTCTGGTCAAATCGCCCGCGCTGTTTCCGCCCGCGCCGCCAGCCATGCCATGCATCCGCTGCGGGCGTTGTGCCCAGGCGTGTCCGGCGGATCTGCAACCGCAGGAGTTGTACTGGTTCGCCCGTGCGAAAAATTTCGGCAAAACCCAGGAATACAATCTGTTCGACTGCATCGAATGCGGCTGTTGCAGCTATGTCTGCCCCAGCCACATCCCCCTGGTGCAATACTATCGCTATGCCAAGAGCGAAATCTGGGCCAAGGAAAAGGACAAGAAGGCGGCCGATCTGGCACGTGACCGGCATGAGTTCCGCCAACATCGTATCGAACGCGAGCAGCAGGAGCGCGCCGCCAAGCTCGCCTTGAAAGCCAGCGCCAAACTCGCTGAAGCGACAGCCGAGAGCCCGGATGCCGCCGATGAAAAAAAAGCCGCGATCCAGGCTGCGATAGCGCGCGCCAAGGAAAAGAAAGCCGACGCCGCGCCGCGTAATGTCGAAAATTTACCGCCCGAAAAATTGCAGGAAATCGCCGATATCGAAGCGCGCCGTGCCAAAATCCGCGCAATGGCACAGGATTCAGTAGAAAAATGAAACCGGTGCGTGCACAACTCCTCACCCTGGCAGGCCAATAACCCATGCTCTCGTCACCTTACATCGCGGAAAAAACCAGCGTCTCCATCATTATGCTCAAGGTGCTGGCAGCGTTGGTACCCGGCATAGTGGTTTACGTGCTGCTGTTCGGCCCCGCGATTCTGATAACCCTGACCATTGCCAGCGTCACGGCATTGCTACTGGAAACCATTGCCGTGCGGCTGCGTGGCTGGCCGGCCAAGCCATTCCTGATGGATGGCAGCGCGATGGTCACCGCGTGGCTGCTGGCCCTGTCGCTGCCGCCGATCGCGCCGTGGTGGCTGATTGTCGTGGGTACCTTTTTCGCAATTGTCGTGGCCAAGCATTTGTATGGCGGACTGGGCAACAATCTGTTCAATCCGGCCATGGTGGGCTATGCAGTCCTGATTATTTCGTTCCCGGTGCAGATGACACAGTGGTCGGCGCCGCTCTCACTGGCAGGCGCCCACCTGAGTCTGCTGGACGCTGCGCACTACATTTTTACCGGCATATTGCCGGACGGCCTGACACTCGACGCCATCAGTTCTGCCACGCCGCTGGATACGCTGCGTACGCAGTTGCAACTGGAACATACCGTTCGTGAAATCACCCACTTGCCCATTTTTGGCAGTATCGGCGGTACCGGCAGCGAAGCAGTCGTGCTGATGTTTCTGCTGGGTGGGCTCTACTTGTGGCTGGCGCGCATCATTACCTGGCATATTCCGCTGGCCTTTATGGCCGGGTTGTGGATTACCGGCGGCCTGTTCCATATTTCCGATCCGGATCGCTATATCTCACCGTGGTTTCATCTCGCTACCGGCGGTGCCATGCTCGGTGCCTTTTTCATCGCGACCGACCCGGTATCAGGCGCCACCACACCGCGCGGCAAACTGATTTTCGGCGCCGGCATCGGCATGCTCACTTACCTGATCCGCACCCTGGGCGGTTACCCGGATGGCGTTGCGTTCGCGGTGCTACTGATGAATATCACGGTGCCGCTGATTGACGCGTACACACAGCCCAAAGTGTACGGACACAAGCAAAAAGAACCCGCCGAATGACCCCGTTATTTCGCTCTGCAACCCGTGCTGCGCTGGTCCTGCTGGGTTTCGCCATCGTCGGCACGACAATACTGGCATTCACTTACAATATTACTCGCGCGATCATTCAGCATAATGAGGATGCAGCGCGGCTGAAACTGATTAGCGAGACCCTGGTTCCCGGCAGTTATGACAACAACCCCTTGCATGATGTGCTGTTACTACCGCCGCATAAACTGTTGGGCACCACCTTGCCCAGCCATGTCTGGCGCGCGCGCAAAGCCGGCGTACCGGTAGCGCTGGTACTGGAAGTCGTTGCACCGGACGGCTACAGTGGCGATATCAATATGCTGGTGGGAATCGATACCCATGGACGGATTATCGGCGTGCGCGTAGTGAGCGACAAGGAAACCCCCGGGCTGGGTGATTACATCGATATTGCCAAGAGCAGCTGGATACACATCTTCGACGGCAAGACGCTGGACAATCCCGACAGAAACGGCTGGAAGGTCAAAAAAGACGGCGGCCAATTTGACTACATGGCGGGTGCGACCATATCCCCGCGTGCGGTAGTCAAGGCGGTACACCATGCCCTACAATACGAAGCGGCACACCGCAAAGACCTGTATGCACCAGCGCCCCACCTGAAAACATCTCCGGAGTAAAACCATGAGTCAATATCGCGACATCATTGTCAACGGTCTGTGGAAGCAGAACCCCGGCGTCGTACAATTGTTGGGACTGTGCCCGCTTCTCGGCATCAGCAATTCGGTGGTCAATGCCGTCGGACTGGGGCTCGCCACAACGCTGGTGATGACCTTCAGCAACGGTTCAATCTCCGCCATCCGCAACCTGGTCTCGCACGAAATCCGCATCCCGGTATTCATACTGATCATCGCCGCGCTGGTGACGGTGATCGACATGGCGATGAACGCCTTTATTCATCCGCTGTATCTGGTGCTGGGCATATTTGTACCGCTGATCGTGACCAATTGCATCGTGCTGGCGCGTACCGACAGTTTCGCCGCCAAGAATCCGATCCTGCCCTCCATGCTCGACGGCATGATGATGGGCTTCGGTCTCACCATGGTGATTACCCTGCTCGGCGCTATGCGCGAAGTGATCGGCAAAGGCACCCTGTTCGCAGGCCTTGATCTGGCATTCGGACCGGATGCAAAAATCTTTGTTATCCACGTCATTCCCGATTACAAAGGCTTTTTGCTGGCCATCCTTCCTCCTGGCGCCTTTTTCGGACTGGGCCTGCTGATCGCATTACGCAACTGGTGGGATTTGCGCAGCCAAAGACAAACAGCCCAGCCCTTACCCGCAGGGCTTGTACAAGGAATGAACTGATGCCCAAATTAGCGGCTTCATTACATGCCTGGGGAACGTCCGACTTTAATCACATTCTCAAAGCCGAAATTGCACAGCTTGATGCCGACCAGCTCCCCCTGCAGCAAGGCTTGACTACAGGCAGCTATGCACTGGACAAAAAACTAGATATCATCGTCATCGGAGCCGCCAAAGAAAACGATCATATTCGCGCGAAAGTCGGCATTTTTTATACCAGCATCATTGCCGGTTGCAGTTGTGCTGACGACCCCACGCCCATTGATGAAAATACTGAATATTGTGTGGTTCAACTTGATATCGACCTGCATACGGCAGAAGCGGCGCTGACATTGCTGACTGAATAAGCATTCACACTATCGAACGGGATCTGCATCCCGGGCATTCAATACTTCACCCGCACCCGATAAGTCAGCACCGTCTTGCCTTCAGCTGCCACCGGC
>JBDSHM010000544.1:0-2362 GCA_039918495.1 Sulfuriferula sp.
GGCCGCCGCCTTGCCGCAGCCAAAAGTACTGGTCACGGTGGACGCCGCCGGGGTTATTTCCGTGGAAGGGCATGTGCTGACGCCGACGCAATTGACCGCGTCCCTGCACCAGGGTGACCCTGCTCGCACGATCGTGACCATAGCGGGGTCGAAGCAGACATCGCTACAACACCTGATGAATGTCATGGACGCGTGCCGGACAGCAGGCGTGACGCAAATCGGCCTGGCAGCCAGACAGCAACAATAAAATGACGACACTGGAATTCCCAATGCCGGCAGCAGGCGGCCGATTGTCCCTGCCTTACGCTACTGCAATTGCACTGTTTATCGAGGCGTTGTTATTGGCGGCACTGGTCGTCGGACTGTCCGATACACCCAAGGCAATACCACCCAAGCCGCAGCCGGTGATGCTCAGCTTTCCCGTCATCCCTGCACCACCCAAACCGAAGCTCGCACCGACGCCACCTCGCAAGCCACCAGTCAAACCGGTACCGCATCCGGCACCGGTTCACCATGTCGCCCATCATTCCAGTCTGCCTGTAGCCAAAACCGTGATTCCTGAACCTGCACCGGAACCGCTTGCATTGGCTCCTGCTGCGCCGGACACAGTTCCTGCGCCACCTCTGGCGGCGCCCGTTCACCCGGTCCAAAAACCAAGCCCGCCCAGTGTCGATCCTGACATCCAGGCACGCTTTGAGGACCAGGTTCGCGGTGCCGTTCAGGCGGCAATGGTTTATCCCTATGCGGCCAGAATGGCGCATATCTCGGGTCGTACACAGGTGTCTTTTGAATATATGGATGGCCGGGTCAGCAACATAAAAATCGCCGTCTCAAGTGGCTACGGCATGCTCGATAGTGCGGCACTGCAAGCTGTTTCCGCCGCTGCCTATCCGCCCCCGCCAAAAATCATGGCAGGCAAATCCCTGCCTTTCAAGGTCTGGGTTCGCTTCTTCCTGACCGGCCCGACTGCAGACTGAAATCTTTCGACAAACGCTGGAAACCACAATGAAACCAAACGCCATAAGCATGCTCACTGCTGCTGTGCTAACCATCCTGTCCATTTCCGCTGTCCATGCAAATCCGGTCTCTCCTATCAGGCATGTATTGATGATCAGCGTGGATGGATTACATGCGCTAGACCTGCAGAATTTTTCTGCCCGACATCCGCATTCGGCGATGGCTCAACTTGCCCAAAACGGCATTGAATATTCGCAGGCCCAGACCGTTACCCCAGCCGATTCCTTCCCGGGACTGCTCGCCTTGACTACCGGCGGCACCCCCGCTGTCACCGGCGTGTATTACGATGAAACCTATGACCGTCGACTCTCTCCTCCCGGCAGTCATTGCCAGCAGCTTGGCACCCCCGTCGTTTACGATGAATCCATGGACGGGCCCGGTGCCGAGGTGGGTAAGCCGGTACTGAAACCCAGCCTGCTACCATTGGATCCGAATGGCTGTATACCCGTTTATCCGCACTCGTATTTACGTGTGAATACCGTGTTCGAAGTTATTCGCCAGGCAGGCGGCCATACGGCATGGATCGACAAACATCCAGTCTATGAAATCCTCAACGGACCGAGCGGGCAAGGCGTAGAAGATTTGTATACCCCGGAAATCGGCTCCAATTTCGAAGGGCTGGAAGACAGACACGGCGACAAGATCACGGCCTCCATCACGCGGACGGAGCGCTACGACCAGTCGAAAGTAAGCGCACTCATCAATGAGATCGACGGCTTCCGCCACGACGGAAAAACTGCAGCGCCGGTACCAATGATGTTCGGACTCAACCTGCAGGCGGTCAATGTGGGCCAGAAACTGGCTGGCTATACAGATGCTCAAGGGCACCCCACTCCGCAACTGGAGGCTGCTCTGGTTCACAGCGACATGCTGATCGGCGAAATCGTTGCTGCCCTGCGCGAAAAAAATCTGCTGGATTCGACCCTGTTCATCGTGACGGCCAAACACGGCAATGGCCCCATCGATCCCAAAGCGATACGCCATGTCGACAAGAAAGAGATTGCCCAAACCATCGAGCACGCCGTACCCGGTGCGGTAGCGCAGATCACGCCTGACCAGGGCGCCCTGATTTGGCTGAAAGACACCCGCAAAACGGCGCTCGTCGCCCAATCTCTGGAGCATAACCGCAAGCAACTTGGAATCAGGCGCGTCCTTTACGGCGCGACCCTGGCGCTACGCTTTCCTTCTCCCGAGCGTGATTCACGTACCCCGGACCTGATCATCATTCCGCAGCGCGGCGTCATTTACGCCAAGACCGGAGACAAGAAAAAAGCCGAGCACGGCGGCTTTGTCACGGACGATACGAATGTCGCATTGCTGATCTCCAATCCGCATTTGCAGCACA
>JBDSHM010000545.1:0-1967 GCA_039918495.1 Sulfuriferula sp.
CTGCAAGGGGGAGCGCACGCTCACCGAGCGTATAGCCGGTGAGCTTGAACAGGCGTCCATAGGGGGTCAGTTCGGGGAATTGACCTCCGGCATGGCAGGCCACGCAGTTTTGCCCGGTCTGACGGGCAAATGAAGGCACGGCATGGGCCGGATCGGAAAAACTTATCAGTGCCATCAACTAATGATGGCACTGAAAGCAGCCAGTATTTAATGTTCAATTTCGAGCTCATAGATCCCCTTCCTTTTCAATTTTATTAAAAAAATATATTCTTAACTATTTATAATGTTAGGCATCTATGAGCAAAAGAATCTTGATCCAGATCAACAAAAAGTACGAAAATGCACATTGGATTGGTAACATTCCAGGAACACTTACTCGCGGGCAGATCACATAGGTGCATAGGAGTGCATGTGCAATACGCTACAGGAGACATGATTCCTTCCACTCAACCAAACGGTTGGCTAATGCAGTAGAGTTTTTCCTAAGCTGCAGCACATGCGGGTACCGCCTTGCCAATATGCTCTCGGGCAATATGCTGGATACAACCTAACCAAGCCGGAGCAACTTATGCCAAAGCGATATATCAGAACTGGGTCATTACCGACTCTGGAATACACGACGTGCAAAGATTGTGGCATGTACGGATTATGTCGCTTGGCGAGCAATGGGGAAGACGAGAACGTCACCGATACGCTGGTCAGGCGGCGCTTCGTATTGAGACGCGGGGAATTTCTATATCGGAGTGGCGATTCGTTTCACGATATCTACGTAGTTCGCCACGGATCGATAAAGACCTATGTATTCAGCGATGATGGTAGGACCCAAATTACCGGTTTTCACGGGCACGGAGAGATAATCGGGCTGGATGCCCTTGATGGCACACATTTCGCCAGCGAAGCCATTGCGCTTGAAACAACGAATGTCTGCGAGATATCGTTTGCGCATTTCCAGTGCTTGAGCAGAAATATTCCGGACTTGCTGAACCAGATGCTTGCCATCATGAGCCAGACCATACTCCGCGGTCAGCAGATGATGTTGCTACTTGGGAAAAAAAATGCGACCGAGAAACTGGCGACATACCTGATGAGTCTCAGTCGACATATTCTTGATAAGAATAAATCGCCTCACCTCCCCTATAAATTAACCATGTCACACAGGGATATCGGTAATTATCTCGGACTGACACAAGAAACAGTTTGCCGCGTTCTAGCGCGCTTTCAAGAGGATGGCATTCTTAAAATTGAGGCAAAATACATCTACTTCTTCGATATAGATCGGCTAAGAAAACTGACATCTTAAATTCTGGCAGCGCATATGGCTGACTAAATTTGAGCCAGGTTCCTTGACTTAAATAGCCTGCAAATCAGCGGTGCCTAGAGAGGCAGCAGAACGCCTTCAACTTGCTTACATCTCCGCGCCGATGATTTCGGACACGAGCACATCCGTGTTGTAGCGTTACAGTTCTTAATAAACCATCCATCGTCAGGCCTTCCGGCTCGATGATGATGATTTCATCTTCCTCGATTGCGACATCCTGCGGGCATCTTCGACGGACTCCTGGAACATGGATGCCGCCCTGAATGCGATCTAAGCGCTACGCACGGAAAATCGCCGGAATTGTCGGCTCATGCGTTCCACCGTGCCGCAGCGCAAGTAACCCGGTATGGTCGGGGGCAAGGACTGGTCGCATCCTTGCTGTCTGAATTCCTGCAGCACGTAATGTTGCGCACCCATTGCAGACAGGTCACGGCTCAATGCGGCCAGCGCATCCCGGCTCAGCAACGCTGAATGCACCGTGGTGCGAAACTCGTAATCGATGCCGCTATCCAGAATCCAGCGCGCGCTGGCCCTGGCTTTCGCGCCGCTGCCTGCTACGCCGGTGATCTGCTCATAATCGGCAAACGGCGCCTTGATATCCATGCCCACCCAATCAAACAGAGGAAGCTGTTCGCGCAGCCGCTCCGGG
>JBDSHM010000546.1:0-2514 GCA_039918495.1 Sulfuriferula sp.
GACATCGTCGCCGCAACCAACGCCGCCCTCGATTACCTGGAAAGACTTCATGATACTTTCGGCACCTGGGATCTTGCACTCGCAGCCTACAATTGCGGTGAAGGCTGCGTTGCACGTGCCATTGCCAAGAACGAGGCCGAAGGTTTGCCTACCGATTATCTCAGCCTGAGCCTGCCGACTGAAACACGGCACTATGTTCCAAAACTGATGGCGGTCAAAGAAATCATTTCTGATCCTGCCATTGCCGGGATCAGTCTCGACAGCATCCCGAATCAGGCTTATTTTGTTGCCGTCAGCCTGCATAAATCCATTGATGTGAAGTTGGCGGCCAAACTGGCGGACATGCCCGTCAAGGATTTCAAATCGCTCAATCCTGCATTTACCAAACCTGTCGTTCGCTCGGAGTCGGCTCAACCTATCCTATTGCCCGTGGACAAGGCTGAAACCTTTTCGGACAATCTGAAAAATTACGACCACCCGCTGGTCAGCTGGCAGTTTTACTCAGCCCATCGAGGGGAGCTCGTCACCACTATTGCCAGGAAATTTCAAGTCACGGTCAGCTGGCTCAAGCAACACAATAAAATCAAACTCACGCGCAAAGGCAGATTAGCCGCCAATTATTCGTTGATGCTGCCGCTCCATCACGAAGACACCCGGTTAACCGAAGCATCCACGAAATCAGAGCATGTTACGCAGCACGTACGGTCAGTCAAGGTAAAACGGGGCGACACACTTGGAACAATCGCCCAGCATCATCAAGTCAGCATTGCTGAAATCAAACGCTGGAATCACTTACGCGGCACGCATCTGCGCGCCGGCAGTCGGCTTATTGTTGCCGAAACCAATGATGGCATGGTCCACAAGCGCAAAGTCGTATCGGCTGGGTCGTCAAAGCGAACTAAAACCAGGCATTACACGGTGAAGCGGGGGGGCTCCTTGTCCCGTATTGCCGAAAATTCGATGTCTCGGTAAAGGATATTCAGCACTGGAATCGCATCAAACATCAAGCCACAATCAAACCCGGCACCCGACTGGTACTTAATTGACTTTTTTCTCGGCTCCATCAGCAAGCTGATTTGCAAAATGGCACCAAACCACTTGCCCAGGGCTGATTTCAGTTCGGCCCGGATAGGTTTCCTTGCATATATCCTGGGCATGCATGCAGCGTGGATGAAAGTGACAACCAGTCGGTGGTTGCGCTGGCGACGGCAAATCGCCTTGTAGATGAATCGTTACGGGTCGCGGCCCTGCTATTACCGGCGCTGCAGAGAGTAATGCCTGGGTGTAAGGATGGCATGGATGCTCAAGAATGGTTTGAGTATCGCCCATTTCCACTATCCGACCCAGATACATTACCGCAACACGTTGCGCCAGATAATCCACCACGGGAAGATTGTGGGTGATGAACAAGTAGCTCAAGCCTAATTCATTTTGCAGATCTTTTAGCAGGTTGAGGATCTGTGCCTGTACCGACACATCCAGTGCGCTCGTAGGTTCGTCGCATATAATCAGCTTGGGGCGCACCGCCAGCGCACGTGCAATGGCAATACGCTGGCGCTGACCACCGGAAAATTCATGTGGATAGCGGTGCAGCGCAGTCTGCGCCAAGCCAACCTGATCCAGCAACTGCGCCAACATTTTTCTGCGCGCTCCGCCATCCGGCTCGACACCCAGCGCCATCATGCCTTCTTCCAGAATATCCACTATGCGCATACGCGGGTTGAGCGAGCTATATGGATCCTGGAAAATCATCTGGAATCCGCTACGCTGAGCACGCAATGCCGCGGCCCCGAGTCGGGTAAGTTCACGGTCATCGAACAACACACTACCGGCAGTCGGTTTGATCAGCTGAATAATAGCTTTGCCCACCGTGGTTTTACCGCAACCCGATTCGCCCACAAGCGCCAGCGTTTCGCCTGTCCCAATATCCAGCGATAGCCCATCTACTGCCTTGACGACGCCGGCCTTGCGTTGCAACAGACCACTGCCGATCGGAAAATGCACTTGCAGATCACGCACATTCAAAAGCACCGTCGGTTTGCCTGCATTAGTTTGCGGTACCGAGGTCACCGGTTTTGGTATCGCTCTATAATTATTGGTAACTGCCAGATGGCAGCGCACCGTATGTCCTTCAGCCAGCTGCGTCCAGTCTGGCGCCTCATGTTGGCAACGCTCAAAAGCCGCGTCACAACGCTGAGTGAAACGACATCCCACAAATACGCTGTCTAGCGCAGGGACCATGCCCGGGATCACTTCCAGCGCACCGCCGCGCTGCGCTCTACCCGGCAAGGCAGCAAACAGTTTACGGCTATAGGGATGAAACGGCGCATCAAAAAATGCATCACGCGGTGCAATTTCCACCAACTCTCCTGCGTACATCACCCCTACGACATCGGCCATTTCTGCGACCACGCCCAGATCATGAGTGATCAGTAACATGCCCATGCCGCGTTCCCGCTGAATGCTGCGCAATAATTGCAGTACCTGCGCCTGAATGGTCACATCCAGCGCCGT
>JBDSHM010000547.1:0-2690 GCA_039918495.1 Sulfuriferula sp.
AGGGGCCGTCTGGCAGTCTAACTCTCGAGGGCCGCTATGGCCGAACCACAGACTCTTTTTGCTCTTTCCGGACTTGTCTGCTTAGGTTCCGGATTACGTCATTGGCGCTCGCTGTTTGGTGCCCAGATTCATCCCCTAATGATTGAAATGCAAAAAGGGCGAACCATTATGGAATCGGCCTTTCTGGTATGTGGTGCCCCCGACACGAATCGAACGTGTGACCCTTCCCTTAGGAGGGGAATGCTCTATCCACTGAGCTACGGGGGCAAGGCTCGCATTCTAGCTTATTATGTCGTTTCAAATAAGCAGCCATAGTCACTTCCATGTCCCTTTCGCGTCTACCTCGTACCGTTATTGTTCTGAGTCTGGTGAGTTTTTTCAATGATCTTGCCTCGGAAATGGTCGTGCCGCTGATCCCCATTCTGCTGGTCACGGTATTGGCGACTGGTCCGGTGGCGCTGGGGTTGATTGAAGGTGTGGCGGATGCCGTCGCTTCCTTGCTCAAGCTGTGGTCGGGGCGGCGCTCCGATTTGTTGGGCGGGCGGCGCAAGGGGTTGGCGTTGGCGGGTTATACGTTATCCAACGGGGTGCGGCCGTTGTTGGGTATCGCGGGCAGTTGGCCGCTGTTGCTCGCATTGCGCAGCCTGGATCGGGTGGGGAAAGGCTTGCGCAGTGCGCCGCGCGATGCGCTGGTCGCGGATGCCACGCCGCCTGAAATTCGCGGCCTGGCATTTGGTTTTCACCGCGCGATGGACAATGCGGGTGCGGTCGGAGGCAGTCTGATTGCGGCGGTGGTGCTGGCCTGGTCGGGCATGCCGCTCTCGCATGTCATTCTCTGGTCGGCAGTACCAGGGGCGATAGGCGTGTTGCTGATTGCGTTCGGCATCGGTGAGAAACCCCGGCTGGTCACGCCGGGGCCTGCCGCGCAAATATCTTCGTTGCCATGGGCGACACTGGCGTTACCGCTACGCCGTTATCTGCTGGTTTTGATGTTATTCACGTTCGCGCGCGCTTCCGAGACGTTTATTGTGTTGCGCGGGCACGAGCTGGGGATGAGTGTAGTCGAACTGCTATTGTTGTGGGCTGCAATGAATCTTGCCAAGGCGCTGACTTCCACACGCGGCGGCGCACTGGCGGACAAGTTGGGCAAAGAGCCGCTGATATTGTTCGGCTGGGCAGCGTTTGGCGTGAGTTTCATGCTGCTGGGTTGGGTAGCGCATAGCGGTTGGTTGTGGGTAGTTGCGATCCTGTATGGTCTTACCACCGGTTTGGCAGAAGGCCCGGAACGCGCGCTTATCAGTGACTTCGCCGCAGAGGAAACCCGTGGCACCGCCTTCGGCTGGTATCACTTGATGACCGGACTTTCTGCAATCCCGGCAGGACTGATGTTCGGTTTGATCTGGCAGTGGCAGTCGGCTGAATGGGCATTCCGTTATGCTGGCGTACTGGCAATGGCAGCTGCATTATTGATGCATTTTTGGGCGTGGCCCGTACATTCGAGAGGTAAAACATGAAATTCGCGATTTTGTTTATTGCCATCATAGCCGCGTTGGCGATGGTGTGGATGCGTTCGAGCCAAGCGGCGACGATGCCGCAAGTCGGGCACGCGGCACCTGATTTCAACCTGGTTGATCAGGATGGCAAGTTGCAAAAACTGGCCGATTATCGTGGAAAATGGCTGGTGCTGTATTTTTACCCGAAAGACGAAACGCCGGCATGCACCACGGAAGCGTGTGCTTTTCGCGACGATATTCTGAAAATTCGCAAGCTCAACGCTGAAGTGGTGGGGGTGAGCATCGACGATGCCAGTCGCCACGCCGAATTTGCCAAAAAACACGGCTTGCCGTTCCCGCTACTGGCCGATAAAGATGGCGTGGTGGCTGCGCGTTATGGATCAGTGACCGATCTGTTCGTGATGAAACTGGCCAAGCGCAATACGTTCATCATCGATCCGCAAGGCAGGATTGCCAAGGTCTATGCCGGTGCCGATGCGGGCCGCAACTCCGAACAGGTCATCGCGGATTTGCCCGGGCTCGAGGCAGCGGGTTTGAAGTCACATTGAGCTACAAAGAGGGGAGATTCGTTGCCAAAAAAAGTTAACCACGCGTTGCTGGCCGAATACGGTGCGGGCGCGCCGTAAGCTTGCGTAATACTTATTGCTGATCGTCAGTTTGAGCCGGGTCCAGCACTTTCAGATCGTTTTCACGCGCGAAATTCATCAGGAAAGAAAAAGCGGCAGGCTGTTCCACCTGTAGCTGTTTATCGACCACAACGCATTTCACGCCCGCCAGTGTTGTGGGCCGCACGAAGGGCGAATAGGTCATGCGATGGTCTTCCCCAAAAGTGGACAACACGCTGGACAGACGCTCTGCCCAATCGCTGGGACGGAATGCGCGCCCCGATGAGGTTAACCCTTGGATGATCAGTTCAGTATTGGAAGGCTCGGACATTATGGTGTTTTTTGCTGTATGCCTGTTGGGCATTTTAACAGAGTATGGCGCATCGGTTAATGTACTGGTACGCTAATGTGCATGCTCATTCGTTTTGGAAGCTCAAGAATAGGGCGATTATTTAATAATGACCGGTTTTTTTCAGTTTAGTTGCTTGCGTTATAGCAGGCTGCCGAAATTCAGGACATTCGAATTAAGCGTAAAGCGGAATCCAAAAACGGTTAACCGATACAGTTACTT
>JBDSHM010000548.1:0-1919 GCA_039918495.1 Sulfuriferula sp.
AACGAGCCTGCAGCCACGCCTAACAGCGCCATGATACCAAAGGTCAACATGGCCTTATTGAAACCGGCGGCGCCATATCCCAGCATCTGTCCCATCGGGTTGATGAAGGTAAACGATTGCGGGCTGAGCGGCATGATGTCCGCCGGTTTACCGGCATCCGAATTCGCCAGGAAGTCCCATTGCTGACCGTAGTTCAACAAGGTGTGCGGTGTACCATCTACGGTGACACCGATATTACTCGTCACATACCACGCTGCGAGTACGGCCAGACCGACCACCGTTCCGCCCAGCACCAGGTCGCGATTACTGCGGAAGTCGACCGATTTGAACACATATACCAGTAACGCCACACCCAGTATTCCGCCGATAATCAGGCGTGCCTTGACAGCATTTTGAGCCCCAGCCAAAAGTGTACCCAAATCCTGGTGTGCACCCACATTGATTGCCAGCGGACGTATCCAGCTATTGAACAAGACACTGAACAGCGTCTTGTCCGAATTCGGAAACGGGTTGGTCATATAGTAGGCGATGACACCAATGATCAACACGACCACGATGGACTTAAGATTACCGGCACCGGCGCGGACCAGACTCTTGTTACCGCAACCGGATGCCAGTGTCATGCCCATTCCGAACATCAAACCGCCCAGCAGATTTTCAGCCCAGATCAATTGCCCGCTGCGATAGGGAGGAAAAGATGCATCAGGATTCAATTTGCCGAAATATTCCAGCACCACGACACCCAGCAGGGCCACTGCTATGGCCAGTAGCCAGGAACGCATGCGGCCGGTGTCGCCCATGTTGACCCAGTCGGACACAGCACCCATGGTGCAAAAATTTGTTTTGTTAACGACTGCGCCCATAATCAACGCGATGCCGAAGGTAAGCCAGAGAAACACTGACTGTCCCTGCTGAAAGGTATCAAAAATCATCTTTTACTCCTGTTACAGTAACGCACTGCCGCACGAATTTTATATTTTGTAGCTGTTTTAACTGCATCTCACGATAGCGATTCAACGCGTGATGAAGTTTGTATTCAGGCTACCCATTCACTACATTGACCTGCCCAAACCTGAATTAGTCGGAATGTGACCTATATCGCGTCGCATCCGCCACACCGGCCTCAATGAAGCCCTGCCGGCGCAACCGGCACGAATCACATACACCACAGGCTCGCCCTGCCACATCGGCCTGGTAACAGGAAACCGTGGCATTGTAATCTACACCCAGTCCGGTTCCAAGCCGAATTATTTCTGCTTTGCTTAACCGCATCAACGGCGTATGGATGCTTAGTTGCTTACCTTCCACTGCGGCTTTGGTTGCCAGATTCGCCATCGTTTCAAACGAAGCAATATATTCCGGGCGGCAATCAGGATAACCGGAATAATCCACCGCATTCACACCAATGAAAATATCGCGGCTTTCCAGCACCTCGGCCCAAGCCAAAGCAATTGAGAGCATGATGGTATTACGTGCCGGAACATAGGTCACTGGTATGCCTGTACTGGCCTGCTCCGGTACGGCAATACGCGCATCGGTCAGCGCCGAGCCCCCAAACATGGCCAGATCAAGCTTGAATACGCGATGCGCGACTGCACTCTGTAGGGTTGCCACCCGTGCTGCGGCATCCAGTTCGGCAGCATGACGCTGACCATAATCGAAACTTAAGGCATGGCAGGAAAATCCCTGGTTACGGGCAATTGCCAGTACGGTAGCAGAATCCAGACCGCCGGACAGCAATATGACTGCGCGTCGCGTTTCACTCATCAACGCCCTACCACTTCGCCCCAGAAAATTTTATGCAGTTGTACCTGTAAGCGTACCGGCAGACGATCGCGCAGTACCCAGTCAGCCAACTGGCCGGGCTGTATTTGTCCATGTACCGGTGAAAACAATACCGGGCAACGCTTGGTCAATTG
>JBDSHM010000549.1:0-1906 GCA_039918495.1 Sulfuriferula sp.
GCTGGCGGATGGCCTGACGACTGCTGGACATGAGCTGCATTTTGCCTGGGCCGCGCTGGAAGAGGGGGATCGCCTCGCGATGAGGAAACATTTCGATGGTCGTTTCATCGAGTTGATTTATCGTCAGCCCAAAACTGTGAGCGGCTTTTCGGCACGGTTCCGGCGGGGAGTATTGCGGCGGATTGGACATGCGTCGGCACACGTGTGGGGAGTGGATGATTGGTACGACTCGGGATTAACGGATCAATTGTTAGCGCTCCAGACCCAACATAATTTTGAGGCGGTATTCGTGGAGTATGTTTTTTTGTCCAAAGCTTTGGAGGTATTCCCGGCCGACGTGGTGAAAATCATCGACACGCATGACCGCTTCGCAGATCGGCATCTGCATTACTTACAGGCAGGGAAACAACCGGAATGGTTTGCCACTACGCAGGCGGGTGAGCGCAAAGGTCTGGCACGTGCAGATGTGGCGGTGGCAATACAGGACAGTGAAGCACGTTTGTTTGCTGCGACACTGCCGGAGCATACGCGGGTGACGACAGTGGGTCATCTGCTTGATATGTCTCAATCGGTACTGATGGCGAACGTGCCGCGGGCAATCTTTGTCGCCTCAGCGAATAGCATCAATGTCGATGCTGCCAATAACTTCATTGTTAACGCGTTGCCCTTAATACGAACCGACCTGCCGAATTTTGAATTTTGGCTGGCAGGGGATGTGTGTCGAGACGCGCTGGATGCGCCCGGCGTGCATAAAATTGGACGCGTAGATTCAGTAGCGCACACTTACGCGCAGGGTGCACTGGCAGTGAACCCGGTATGCATGGGCACTGGATTGAATATCAAGACGATGGAATGTCTGGCCTTGGGCGTGCCGCTGGTCGCGACCGAGTCATGTAGTCGTGGCCTGGAGAATTTACGTGGACGTGCTTTTTTGGCAGTGCCGGATAACGACGCGGCAGCTATGGCGGCAAGTGTCATTCGTGTATTGCGCGATCAGGACTTACGCACCAGTCTGGTGCAAGAGGCGCTCGCCGCCGCCCGTGCGTGGAACGCTACGCAGTTTGCAAACCTGGCCAGCGTATTGCGGGCACCTTCATCTCGGGTAACCCGGGAGGCCGCTCGCGTATGACAAACAAATCAGGCGAGGTATCAATCGACCGTCAGATTGACGACATCAGTTCGCCATTGCGGGCTGATTGGGCGCAATTTTATCGCCTGTGTGAAGGCTCCCGCGCGCGTCGACTGATTGATTGCCTGCGTGCGCCCGGCATCCATGCGGTGACGGTATTGCGTTTCGGACAATGGGCTGCGGCTCAAGTGAGGCCATTACGCTGGTTGCTTACCCCCATTTATATGGTACTCAACGAATTCATCAAAATCCTCTGGGGTATCGACATTCCTCGCAGCGCGCGCATCGGCCCGGGATTCTACATTGGTCATTTCAGCGGTATTTTTGTCAGTGCGCACGCGGTCATCGGACGAGATTGTTTCATTTCGCAAGGCGTGACCATCGGCGTTGGCGGTTCGGGACACAAACGCGGCGTGCCGGTGCTGGGCGACAATGTCTATCTCGGTGCCGGCTGTAAATTATTTGGCCGTATTACAGTGGGTAATGGCGTCAAGGTAGGCGCTAATGCCGTAGTGCATTGCAGCCTCGAAGCAGGCGCGAAAGTCGCCGCGCCAGGGTTTATTTATGTGGGTAGAACAGCACCACCAAATCATGCTGAACGTCCGAATGCGGATGCTCAGGAGGATTCTGATGTTAGCGTTGTCGCAGCCAAGTCGAATCAATCTGAAGTGCCAATCATTCGGAAGCATTACAAATAAATGAGCGCTCGGCAAAAATTATTATTGGTGAGTGCACGCTGGGATCATCTCGGCGGCCACAGCGGACTGGCGCCGTTGG
>JBDSHM010000550.1:0-3427 GCA_039918495.1 Sulfuriferula sp.
TGTTGTCCTCGCGTGGCTCGGATTTCCACGCCCCGGGAGAAGGTTATCGCGACATCGGGCGCCTACCTCCTTTGCCCGACTTATGTACGCCTATCTGGCATGATTGGGTGGGCTGCTAAGCAATGTCGCAATATTTTACGCTGCACCCGGATACACCTCAGCCGCGCCTTATCAAACAAGCTGTGGCAATTTTGCGTGATGGCGGCGTGATCGCTTTTCCAACCGACTCCAGTTATGCACTGGGGTGTCATTTGGGCGACAAGACGGCTCAGGATCGTATTCGTGCCATTCGTGAAGTGGACGACAAACACCACTTCACGCTGATGTGCCGGGATTTATCCGAGATTGCACGCTATGCGCAAGTAGATAATCGTCAGTTCCGCCTGCTGAAGGCGAATACGCCGGGTAGTTACACCTTTATACTCGAAGCGACGCGCGAGGTTCCACGCCGCCTGCAACATCCCAAGCGCAATACTATCGGCCTACGGGTGCCCGAGCATTTGGTTACGCTGGCATTACTCGAAGAATTGGGTGAACCGATCATCAGCATGACTTTGATTCTTCCCGGTGACGAACTGCCCATGCATGAAGCTGAAGAGATTCGCGAACGTTTGGAAAAACGTCTTGATCTAATCGTGGATGCGGGTGCTTGCGATGTTGAATCCACCACGGTCATCGATTTGACTGGCGATACACCTGTATTAGTGCGCGCTGGACGCGGTGACCTGCAACCTTTTGGATTAAATTAAAATTAATGGAACTCAACCTGATACAAAAAATTAGCATATGGATCATACCGGTCATTTTTGCGATTACGCTGCATGAGGCAGCACATGGTTATGTAGCTAAATTCTTCGGAGACTCGACTGCCTGGATGCTGGGACGGGTCACCCTGAATCCATTCAAACATATCGATCCAGTAGGCACGATTCTCGTACCTCTTTCCATTTTGTTGCTAAGCAAAGTATTGGGTGGTGGTTTCATTCTGTTTGGTTGGGCCAAACCGGTTCCAGTCAATTTTGGAGCACTGCGTAACCCTAAGCGGGACATGTTGTGGGTAGCCATAGCAGGACCGGCGGCTAATTTGTTCATGGCAATATTATGGGCTTTGATCATCAAACTGGGGATCTCACTCGGCGATAGCTATACTCAACCTTTGGTACTGATGGGTGCGGCGGGTATTTTCATCAATGCTGTGCTGATGGCGCTCAATCTGTTGCCATTGCCGCCGCTGGACGGTGGCCGCATAGCAGTGAGCCTGCTGCCCGGACCTTATGCCTATCGTTTTGCGCAGATCGAGCCGTATGGATTTTACATTCTGCTTGCACTAATGTTTATTGGCTGGCTCGGATTGATACTGAGCCCATTGTTGATGCTGGTCATCGTTATTACAAGTGCGTTCTCGGGCTTGGGTCATGCCGAGATCGCTACACTCATCCAAATTATTACCAACTAATCATAATCATGTACGCAAACCGCGTTTTATCCGGCATGCGCCCGACCGGTAGTCTGCATTTGGGCCATTATCACGGTGTATTGAAAAACTGGGTTAACCTTCAGCACAAGTATGAATGCCTGTTTTTTGTGGCAGATTGGCATGCGTTGACCACCCATTACGATACGCCTGAGGTGATTCAGGACAACGTATGGGAAATGGTAATTGACTGGCTTGCTGCGGGTGTCGATCCCTCCCAGGCGACCTTGTTTATTCAGTCACAGGTGCCTGAACATGCCGAACTGCACCTGCTGTTGTCGATGATTACGCCGCTCGGCTGGCTGGAACGGGTGCCCACTTACAAGGACCAACAGGAAAAACTGAGCGAAAAAGATCTGTCCACCTATGGTTTTCTTGGTTATCCCCTGTTGCAAAGTGCAGACATTTTGATCTATCGAGCCAATCAGGTACCGGTGGGTGAAGACCAGGTGCCGCACATCGAATTCACTCGTGAAATGGCGCGTCGTTTTAACCATCTGTATGGGCGTGAGCTTGGCTTCGAGCAAAAGGCGGCCGCTGCTGTCAAAAAAATGGGAAGCAAGAAAGCGCGCCTGTATGAGGAATTACGTACGCGCTACCAAGAGCAGGGTAATGACGAAGCACTGGAATCCGCTCAAGCCTTGCTGAATGAACAGCAAAACCTGTCAATGGGCGATCGCGAACGATTATTCGGCTATCTTGAAGGCGGCGGGAAAATGATCCTGGCCGAACCCCAGGCGCTGCTCACATCCGCATCCAGAATGCCCGGCCTGGATGGGCAAAAAATGTCCAAGTCCTACAACAATACGATTTCCTTACGCGAAGATGCAGAAAGTGTAACGAAAAAAATTCGTACCATGCCAACCGACCCGGCGCGAGTGCGACGTACCGATCCTGGCGCACCTGAGAAATGTCCGGTGTGGCAATTGCATCTGGTGTATTCCAGCGAAGACGTACGTACCTGGGTACGTGCCGGCTGCACCAGTGCCGGTATTGGCTGCCTGGAATGCAAACAGCCGGTCATCGAAGGGGTATTGAAAGAGCAGGAACCCATGCGCGAACGCGCAAGAATGTACCAGGAAAGTCCGTCTTTAGTACGTAATCTAATTGCTGATGGATGCGAAAAAGCCCGAGACCTCGCGCGCGAGACAATGCGTGACGTGCGCGAGGCAATGGGGCTGGGCTATGACTAGCTAGCTAGCGTATCAGGATCAATCGTCGTCGTCGTCCTCATGATGGTGCCAATGTCCCCGTCCATGACCACGCCAATGTTCATGGCGTGGAGAATATTCATTGTAATTATTGTCATAATAAACCGGGCGTGGCGGCGCATAATAAACTCGAGGAGGGGGCGTGTACACATACGCAGGTGGCCCATAATAAGCAGGGGCGCCTACCGAAAAACTGATCCCAACTCGTCCATGATCATCATCGTGGGCTTGCGCTAATCCTGGTAGCGCGACCAGCAAACCAGACGCGACCATTAAGGCGGTAATAAACGAGCGTTTTACATTCATGACTAAGTCTCCTTGGTTGAGCTACTGAACTGACGGGCAGAAAAAATCAGACTGTCCATGGCTGTAGAATAGGCTTAAGTATCAATAACAGGCGTATCAGTTTGTAACCAAATGTAACCAGCTGCAGCTGCGTTTCGCCACGCCGACCACTGTGTTTTATCCTCTCCAAACCTGATCTGAATATCGCGTGTTCATTCGAATTCGCGCACTTTTTTGTAATTCCTACATCATCATGCAATTGTGACCGGTCTTTCAAATTGAATGGTTGTTTTCCGTTTTTATATATGATCATCTCAGGGCATTGAATCGCCCCGGTTTTCGGGGAGGCTGATTGGGTTAAGTTAGTTCACGGCAACGGCCTGCTTGGCAAGTTGCCGGTAATAGTTTGCCTCAGCTTCCGCCGGAGGTATATAGCCGATGGGTTCAAGCAAGCGAT
>JBDSHM010000551.1:0-2109 GCA_039918495.1 Sulfuriferula sp.
GGCATTATTGCCGAACTGACTTTTTGTCCTTGCATCGCAGGCGCGCATCAGAATCGCCGCATACTGGCGCTCAAGGCACAAACCGCTATTGCCAATGCGTTGTCCCTGCCTGTCCGCTACACTCAACCTGAAACACCTGCCTATCCTCCAGACGCAGGGCAGTGAGGCGTCCACCCCACAGGCAGCCGGTATCCAGCGCCATGCAGTCAGTTTCCACGCGCAGCCCCAACGCCGACCAATGGCCGAATACGATAGGGCTGCCGGCACTGGCGCGCCCCGGCACCTGAAACCACGGCAAGCATCCCGGTGGCGGCTGCTCCGGACTGCCCTTGGTCTTGAATTCCATGGTCCCGTCCGGGGCGCAGAAACGCAACCGGGTCATGGCGTTGGTAATCAGTCGCAGGCGGTCCAGACCGCGGAGATTCTCATCCCAGCGATCCGGATGGTTGCCATACATGTGCGCCAGGAACCCCCGGTAATTGGGCGCCTGCAAGCGTTCCTGCACCTCGGCCGCCAGCATCAGCGCTTGCGCCGTGGTCCATTGCGGCAACAGCCCGGCATGCACCATAAAATAACCTTCCGCAGCGTGCGCCAGCGGCCGGTGGCGTAGCCAGGTGAGCAGTTCGTCGCGGTCGGGAGCGGTGAGAATGCCGCCCAGCGTGTCGTTGCGATGGGGTTTTACAAACCCCTCAGCGACTGCCAGCAAATGCAGATCGTGATTGCCCAGCACGGCCGTCACACCCTCTCCCATGGCATAGCCCCAACGCAGCACTGCGAGCGAATCGGCGCCACGGTTGACCAGATCGCCCACCAGCCAGATGTGGTCATGCGCAGGATCGAAGCGAATCTTGTCCAGCAATAACTCCAGGGCCTGAAAACAACCCTGCAAATCGCCGATAGCATAGGTGCTCATGTTAGAATTGTCGGCCTGTTCTGTTGTGGTTTCTCATGCTGTCCCATCTCAATCCCCCCCAGCGCGAAGCGGTCAAATATCTGGATGGCCCGCTGCTGGTGCTGGCCGGTGCCGGCTCGGGCAAGACTCGCGTCATCACCCAGAAAATCGTCTATCTCATCGAAGAATGCGGTTACGCGCCGCAGCACATCGCCGCCATCACTTTCACCAACAAGGCCGCGCGCGAAATGCAGGAACGCGTGACCAAGCTGCTGCAGGGCAAACCCGCCAAGGGATTGACGGTATGCACCTTCCACGCACTCGGCGTACAGATCATGCGCCAGGAAGCGGGACGGCTCGGTTACAAACCGCAATTTTCCATTCTCGATTCTGCGGATGCGATGCAGATTGTAAACGAGATACTGAAAACCACCGACAAACAGGAGATCCGCCGCGCGCAGTGGCGCATCTCGGCGTGGAAAAATGCGCTGGTTTCGCCCGCTGCTGCACTGGACACCGCCGCAACCGATCTCGATGCCACTTACGCCAAGGTATATCTGCGTTATCAGGACACGCTCAAAGCCTATCAGGCGATGGATTTCGACGACCTGATCCGTCTGCCCGCCGAATTGTTCGCCAGCGATGCCGATGTATTGGAAAAATGGCGCAAAAAGCTGCGCTATCTGCTGATGGACGAATACCAGGACACCAACGCCTGCCAGTATCAGATCGTCAAGCTGCTCACCGGTGTGTCCGGCGCTTTCACCGCAGTGGGCGACGATGACCAGGCCATTTACGGCTGGCGCGGTGCAGATGTCAAAAACCTGCACCAGTTGCATGAGGATTATCCGCGCCTGAAAGTGATCCAGCTGACCCAGAATTACCGTTCCACGTTACGTATTCTGCGCGCCGCCAACAGTGTCATTGCCAACAACACCCGGCTCTATGACAAGCAGCTGTGGAGCGAGCACGGCAACGGCGACCCGCTGCATGTCATGTCCGCCAAGGACGAAGAAGAAGAAGCGCAGAACGTGGTAATGCGGCTGCTGGCCCACAAATTCGAGCACCGTACGCGCTATGGCGATTACGCCATTCTGTATCGCGGCAACTATCAGGCGCGGCCATTCGAACAGTTTTTGCGCAATGAAAAAGTGCCGTATGCAATGTCGGGCGGACAATCTTTTTTTGAAAAAGCCGAGATCAAGGACATCATCGCT
>JBDSHM010000552.1:0-4059 GCA_039918495.1 Sulfuriferula sp.
GATTTCGATAGCAGCGCCTTGCCCGGTCTGCAAGCCTGGTTGACCGAGAACGCACTGGATGACGAGAGCGCTTGCCTGCTGCGTCGGGTGATCGACAGCAATGGCCGCTCGCGCTGCTTTATCAATGGCCGCAGTGTGACCGCCCAGCAATTGCGTGAGGCCGGCGAGTTTCTGGTCGATATCCACGGCCAGCATGCGCATCAGTCTCTGCTCAAAACGGCCGCACAACGCGATTTGCTGGATAGTTATGGCGGTTTGCAAACGTGGGTGCGGCAGGTCGCGGAAACCTATCGCCAGTGGCGCGACCTGCATGACCGACTGAATGCGCTGCGCGACAACAGCAGCGAACTCGACGCTGAACGCGAACGGCTGCAATGGCTGATTACGGATGTGGACGCGCTGCAATTTACACCGGTGGCCTGGGACGAATTGCAGGCAGAGCACCGCCGCTTGGCCAATGCGGCGAGTCTGCTGGAGGGTGTGGGCTTGGCACTGGACAGCCTGTCGGAGGGGGAGGCGGCTGCTGAACAGCAGATTGGCGCGGTTGGCGCGCGTCTAGCTGGTCTGGCGGAATACGATAGTGGTCTGCAGCCGACCTGTGAGTTGGTGGAATCCGCCGTGCTTCAGTTACAGGAGGCTACGCACAGTCTGCGCCGCTATCTGGATCACCTTGAAGCCGACCCGGATCGACTGCGCGAAGTCGAATCGCGTATTGAACTCGTGCTCGATACGGCTCGTAAACATCGTGTCAAGGTGGATCAGTTACCCGAACTGTTGAGCAATGCCCACACGCGACTCGGCGAACTCGGTGCAACAGCCGATCCGCTGGCACTGGAACAGGCTGCCAATGCCGCGCATGCACAATGGCTTGTTCATGCCGAAAAGCTCAGCGTCGGGCGGGCCAAGGCAGCCAAAAAACTGGCAACCAGCGTGACCTCGTCCATACAACAGCTGGCGCTGGCCGGAGGCGCATTCGAGATCAGTCTGACGCGGCTTTCTGAAGGCAATGCGTACGGTCTGGAACAGGTCGAGTTCATGGTTGCGCCGCACGCAGGTACGGCGCCTAAACCCTTGGCCAAGGTGGCGTCGGGTGGCGAACTGTCGCGCATCAGTCTTGCTTTACAAACCGCAGTCAGCCAGATGGCGGGTGTGCCGACCCTGATTTTCGACGAAGTGGATGTGGGTATTGGGGGTGGCGTGGCCGAAATCGTGGGGACGCTGCTTAAAAATCTGTCCGCGAGCCGTCAGGTGTTATGTATTACGCATCTGCCGCAAGTGGCCGCCTGCGGCCAACACCACCTGCTGGTCAGCAAGGTGGCGAGCGAGGCCAGCGTGGTGAGTCATATCGCAGTACTGGATGTGACAGCACGCGTGGATGAGATCGCGCGCATGCTGGGCGGCGTCACCATTACCGACACCACGCGCAAACATGCAGCCGAGATGTTGAACGTCTGATTGTCGGTGCTGATTATTTCCTGCGGCAAGCGGGTTTTGATTGAAGTCGTTGATTCTATCGATGCGCCTTGAAGACCGTGAAACAGGATTATTTGGCTTTATGCGGACAGGCATTTTTGGTGCAGTCGGCGTAAATGTGCAGTGAATGATCGTGAATGGTAAAACCGCGCTGGGCAGCAACTTTTTTCTGGCGACGCTCGATTTCCTCATCGAAAAATTCTTCCACGCGTCCGCACTGTATGCATACCAGATGGTCGTGATGGCCGCCGCTATTGAGTTCGTAAACTGCTTTGTCGCTATCAAAATGATGACGAATCAGCAATCCGGCCTGCTCGAACTGGGTTAATACCCGGTACACAGTGGCCAGGCCGATATCGATATCTTCGGCGATCAGCAGGCGATACACTTCTTCGGCATTCAGATGGCGTTTTGCCGAACTCTCGAACAAATCGAGGATTTTAAGTCGGGGCAGGGTGGCTTTGAGGCCGATGCTTTTCAGATCGCTGGGGTCGCTCATGATGGGGAGTGTCTCGTGCAGGTTATCTGAGCTATCATAGTGCCTTTATTTTGCTTTGCAAACTCCAGACTAAAATATGCGCGCCTTGATCCTGATTTTCGTAGCCAGCCTTGGACTGGCTGCTTGCAAAAGCATGCCGTCCTTTTCCATGCCATCCCTGACGCCTTACAAAATTGATATCCAGCAGGGTAATTACGTGGATAGCACGAATGTGGCCAAGCTGAGGATCGGCATGACCCGTGCCCAGATAAGCTTCATTATGGGTACACCCTTGGTGCAGGATATGTTTCATGCAGGTCGCTGGGATTTTGTCTATATCGATAAAAAGGGCGGCAAGCTGATTACCAAACGGCGCGTCGCCGTGTACTTCGATGGTGATATTGCGAAGCGCATCGTAGAAGTGATGAAGGACGGCAAGGAAGTGGATATCAAAACCGCACTTGCCACCGATGAAACAGCGCCGACCGAGGCGAGTGCACCTGCAGTTGCTGAACAACCCGCTTCCGATGCTGCGCCTGCTGTACCCGCTACAGGTGGCAAATGAGCGTCGTGGCACCGATTAAAGTCGTGATCGCAGGCAGTTCCGGACGTATGGGCCAGGTGTTGCTGGAGGCTGTTGCCCAAGCCCCGGATTGCGTGCTGCATGCGGCGTTGGAACGCGTCGGCAGTCCGTTTGCGGGTCGCGATGCGAGTGTTTTGGGCGGCCCCCCGGAAGTGATGATTAGCGACGATATGGCAGCGGCCTTGATGGGCGCCAACGTGTTGATTGATTTCACCCGCCCGGAAGCGACGCTGCAACAGCTGGCGCTATGTCGCAAATTGGGCGTGAACATTATTATTGGTACGACGGGTTTCTCTGCGGAACAAAAACAGATGATCACCGACGCCGGACAGGATATTGGGGTGGTATTCGCACCGAATATGAGCGTGGGCGTCAATCTCACTTTCAAGCTGCTGGAAATCGCTGCCAAAGTTCTCAACGAAGGCTACGATATCGAAGTCATTGAAGCGCACCATCGCCACAAGGTGGATGCACCGTCTGGCACAGCGCTGCGCATGGGGGAAGTGGTGGCCGATGCGCTGGGGCGCAATTTGTCCGAATGCGCGGTATATGGTCGCGAAGGTGTGACCGGGGAGCGTGATCCGTCGACCATAGGCTTTGCCACGGTGCGGGGCGGCGATATCGTCGGAGACCACACCGTGATGTTCGCCGGTATTGGTGAACGCGTGGAAATTACGCACAAGGCATCCAGTCGCATGACCTTTGCACAAGGGGCGTTGCGGGCCGCGCGTTTTCTGGCGATCAGCCCTTGCGGCCAGTATGATATGCAGGACGTGCTCGGCTTGCGCTGAACTTGCATTGAGTTCGAGGCCGTTTTCGGCTAAAATGGCCTACATATTTCAGAGGCGGGCGGGTGAAAACCCAGCCCGCCTCTTCGTGTAAGTCTTATACCGGAGTAATCCCTTGCCGCACGCTCAACCCGCCATTCTGGTGCTTGCCGATGGTTCCGTCTTCCGCGGCGTCGCCATTGGAGCATCAGGTATCACCGTGGGCGAGGTTGTGTTCAACACCGCCATGACCGGTTATCAGGAAATCCTGACTGATCCGTCCTACGCTCGCCAGATAGTCACGCTCACCTATCCCCACATCGGTAATACCGGTGTTAACACGGAAGATGTGGAAGCTGACAAAATTCATGCTGCCGGCCTGGTAATACGTGATTTGCCGCTATTGGCAAGCAATTTCCGTTGCACGCAATCCTTGTCCGATTACCTTGTTGCCGAAAATGTCATCGCCATAGCCGATATCGATACCCGTCGCCTCACTCGCATCCTGCGCGAGACAGGCGCGCAATCCGGTTGCATCATGGCCGGGCAGACAGATGAAGCCGAGGCGCTTGCACAGGCGCGCGGTTTCCCCGGTCTGGCCGGGATGGATCTGGCCAAGGTGGTCAGTTGCACTAGCGCCTACCCGTGGGAAGAAGGCGAATGGCAATTGGGCAAAGGTTATGCCAAACCCAGCGACATGCCGTTCCATGTGGTTGCCTACGATTACGGGGTCAAACGCAATATTCTGCGCATGTTGG
>JBDSHM010000553.1:0-2053 GCA_039918495.1 Sulfuriferula sp.
TGTATAATTATCAGTTTTTCTGACGCACCAAATTTAACTGGACATAGATATATGGCAAACGATCACGAAAAAGGCGAGGTGAAAACGGTAGATGTCGATGACCGGCGCACACGCCTGAAGAATCTGATTGTGCTCGGTAAAGAGCGTGGTTATCTGACGTACGCCGAAATCAACGACCATCTTCCAGACGACATGCTGGATGCAGAACAGATCGAAAGCATCATCAGCATGATCAATGACATGGGCATCCAGGTTTACGATGAAGCCCCCGATGCTGAGACATTGTTGATGTCCGATGCCACGCCAGCAGTCACCGATGACGACGTCGTCGCAGAAGCTGAAGCAGCGCTGTCCACCGTAGACTCTGAATTCGGCCGGACCACTGACCCGGTACGCATGTATATGCGCGAAATGGGATCCGTCGAACTGCTTACGCGCGAAGGCGAAATCGAAATCGCCAAACGCATTGAAGACGGCCTGAAACACATGATTCAGGCGATTTCAGCCTGCCCCACTACCATACAAGAAATTTTGACACTGGTGGACAAGGTAGAGCGCGAGGAAATCCGTATCGACGACTTTGTCGATGGGGTAGTCGCTGAGGAAACCGAAGAAATTGCCGACGAACCCGAGGCTGAAGACAGTGAAGCCGAAGAAGACGATAATGAAGTTGACGAGGATGCCGAAGAGGACGACGGTAGCGCACTGGCTGCAGCGAACCTCGCCCAGCTGAAGATTGATGCGATGGCGCATTTTGAAATCATCCGCAAAATATTCAAGCGCATCCAGGCTTCATTAAAGAAAAGCGGTTTCGGTAACCCCCAATATTTGCTACTGCAGGAAGAACTTTCTGCAGAGTTAATGAACATTCGCTTTTCTGCAAAGCAGGTTGAGGCCTTATGCGACGGTGTACGCCAGCTGGTGGAAGAAATCCGCAGTCATGAGCGTGACATCATGGAATTCGCCGTGCAAAAATCCGGCATGCCGCGCCCTCATTTTATCAAGGTGTTTCCGGGCAACGAAAGCAATCTGGATTGGGTAACCAAGGAAATCAATTCGAAAAAAGCTTACGCTGAGGAATTGACTCGCCATCAACATACCATTGTTGAACGCCAGCAGCGCCTGATTGCCCTGCAGGAAAAGGTCGGCATCCCGATCAAGGATCTGAAAGAAATCAATCGTCAAATGACGACCGGTGAGGCACGTGCACGCCGCGCCAAACGTGAAATGATCGAGGCCAATTTGCGCTTGGTAATTTCCATTGCAAAGAAATATACCAATCGAGGTCTACAATTCCTTGATCTGATTCAGGAAGGCAATATCGGCCTGATGAAGGCTGTGGACAAATTCGAATACCGGCGTGGTTATAAATTCTCGACCTATGCGACATGGTGGATACGTCAGGCCATTACTCGCTCCATCGCGGATCAGGCACGCACCATTCGTATTCCGGTGCACATGATTGAGACCATCAACAAGATGAACCGCATTTCGCGCCAGATCCTTCAGGAAACCGGCAAGGAACCGGATCCGGAATTACTGGCCGAGAAAATGGAAATGACCGAGGAGAAAATTCGCAAGATACTCAAAATCTCCAAGGAGCCTATTTCCATGGAAACCCCCATCGGCGACGACGAAGATTCTCATCTGGGCGATTTCATCGAAGATACCACCACACTCGCGCCAATAGATGCCGCTGTATACGACAGCCTGCAGGATGTAACCAAGGACATTCTAGACGGCCTCACTCAGCGCGAAGCCAAGGTATTGCGCATGCGTTTCGGCATTGAGATGAATACCGACCAGACTCTGGAAGAAGTCGGCAAACAGTTTGACGTGACACGCGAGCGTATCCGCCAGATTGAGGCTAAAGCGCTACGCAAATTGCGTCACCCATCCCGCTCTGATCGCCTTAAGAGCTTCATCGATAGCAACGGCAACTCTTAACAGCTTTGCCGCATCGCCTAATGGCATGGCGCGGCAAAGCTACCGATGGTATAGTTCGCGTCGTTTTCGGGTCTGTAGCTCAGTTGGTTAGAGCAGGGGACTCATA
>JBDSHM010000554.1:0-2740 GCA_039918495.1 Sulfuriferula sp.
CCCAATTGGCATTTGCCGTGGCCGATCGAAAGCGTACAAGTCGTCAATATCGAGCAAGTGCGCACCGTGGAAATCGGCTATCGCAACAACGTCAAAAGCAAGATGCTGAAAGAATCGCTCATGCTCACTGACGATGAAAACATTGTCGACATCCAGTTTGCGGTGCAATACACCTTAAAAAATCCGGAAGATTACCTGTTCTATAACCGTTCTCCGGACGATGCTGTGCGTCAGGTTGCCGAGAGCGTGATGAGCGAAATCGTGGGTAAGAACAAAATGGATTACGTACTCTATGAAGGTCGTGCCGATGTCGCCGCGCGCGCTGCCAAACAGATACAAACCGCGCTTGACCGTTACAAGACCGGCATCAGTATCAGCCAGGTCACCATGCAAAATGCACAGCCTCCTCAACAAGTGCAGGGTGCGTTTGATGATGCGGTCAAAGCCGGACAGGATCGTGAACGTCTGAAGAGCGAAGGTCAGGCCTATGCTAATGACGTCATTCCACGAGCCCGCGGCATGGCTTCCCGCTTGACGGAAGAAGCTGCAGGCTACGAGCAGTCGGTGATTGCCAATGCGAATGGCGATGCCAGCCGCTTTAAGCAGATACTGGTGGAATATAATAAAGCACCGGGGGTAACCCGTGAACGCATGTATCAGGACATGATGCAGCAGATATTGTCGAATACCACCAAGGTATTGGTGGACAGCAGCAAAGGCGCTAATAATCTGCTGTACCTGCCTCTCGACAAACTGATGAATATGTCGGGTCAGGCAGCCACCCCGCCACCGGTGATGTTGGATTCCAGTCCGCCCAAACCCAGCACGGCAACCTCGCCGCCGCCGGATGATCATTCGCGCGATGCTTTCCGCAGTCGTGATCGGGAGGATCGGCCATGAAGCATTTGAATATCATCATTGTGGCTGTGCTGGCTTTACTGATACTGGCCAGTCTCTCCATGTACACCGTGGATCAACGCCAGAATGCGATGGTTTTTCAGTTGGGTGAAATCGTTGCCATCCACAAAAAGCCGGGCCTGTATTTCAAGCTGCCGTTGATTCAGAACGTACGCTACTTCGATACGCGCATCCTGACCCTCGACCCGACCGAGCCAGACCGTTTCATCACGTCAGAAAAGAAAAACCTGCTGGTGGATTACTTTGCCAAATGGCGCGTTATTGACACCCAGCAATATTATGTCAGTGTCGGCGGAGATGAAACTCGTGCCCAGACGCGTCTGCGCCAGACCATCAATGATGGCCTGCGCGCCGAGCTGGGAAAAAGTACCGTACATGATGCAGTATCGGGCGAACGTGACCAAATCATGACCACGCTGCGTCAAAAAGCTGACCTGGATGCCCGTAAAATCGGCGTGCAAGTGCTTGATGTACGTCTAAAACACGTGAATCTTCCGCAGGAAGTCAGTGAATCGGTGTATCGGCGTATGGAAGCGGAGCGTAAACGCGTAGCCAATGAACTGCGTTCCACCGGCTCTGCCGAGGCTGAAAAAATCAAGGCCGATGCGGATCGTCAACGCCAGGTGATCATTGCCAATGCATACCGTGATGCCCAAGCCGTCAAAGGTGAAGGCGATGCCAAGGCCAGTTCCATCTATGCTGCCGCTTACTCCAAGAACCCTGAGTTTTACGCCTTCTACCGCAGCATGGATGCGTATCGCCACAGCTTCAAGAGCAAGAGTGATGTTATGGTACTGGAACCGAACAGCGCCTTCTTTAAATACATGAAGTCGCCCAATTCGGGTAAGTAGACAGTGAACGGCAACAATCTCTTGGCAGCAATTGCACTCATGCTGGTGCTGGAAGGGATGTTGCCGTTACTGGCACCAAATTCATGGCGTGAGACCTTTCGCAAAATGATCACACTCAATGATGGCCAGTTGCGCATAATCGGTCTCGCGTCTATGCTCACCGGTTTGTTAATTCTGCTTGCCTCTCACTCTCATGCATAACTGGCTACTACCCGAATATATTGAAGACCTCCTGCCGCCAGTTGCCTGGCGTCTGGAATATCTGCGCCTGAGCACACTCAACCTGTTCCGTACCCATGGCTACGAGCTGGTTACCCCGCCCATGCTGGAATACCTGGAATCACTCCTCACAGGTACCGGCAGTGATCTGGACACACGCACATTCAAACTGGTGGATCAATTGTCAGGCCGCATGATGGGTTTACGCGCCGACATTACGCCCCAGGTAGCCCGCATTGATGCTCATCTGCTCAATCATCAAGGCGTGACACGGCTATGTTATGCGGGCGTAGTGGTACATACCCTGCCTGAAGGCATGAACCGCTCACGTGAATTGCTGCAGGTGGGCGCCGAGATATATGGCCACAGCAGCTACGAAGCCGATGTGGAAATTCAGCGTTTGATGCTGGATGCGTTAACGCTTGCCGGCGTCAATGACCTGTATCTGGATATTGGCCATGTCGGCGTATTCGGCGGTCTCATGGCGTATGGGCATATTGCTGCGGACAAAGAAGCTGCATTGTTTCAGGCGCTGCAGGCCAAGGACACCCCGGCCATTCGTGAATTGACGCATGGCATGGACGAAACGACTCGTGCCGCATTTATCGCGTTACCCACCCTCTATGGCGGTGTGGAAATACTCGACGAGGCATTCCGTATTCTACCCAGCAGCCTGGAAATCACCCAGGCACTGGAACAACTGCGCGCCATTGAAAATGAGCTCAAAGGCAGCGCAAAAATCAACTTTGATC